>CAZAVX010000056.1:0-18436 GCA_964488835.1 uncultured Iamiaceae bacterium
CAGCTCCATGGGCGGATCTTCGTCCACCTGTAGGGCGAAACTCCGCCCATGCGGGCGCGCGGGCTCGCGTTCTCGGCGCCATGGGCGGATCTTCGTCCACCTGTGGGACGGAACTCCGCCCATGCGGGTGTGAGGGGGCCGGGCGTGAGGGGCCGGGTGTGAGGGGGCTGGAGTGAGGTATGGCGGGGGCGTGTCGATGTGCGACGATGGGACCATGCGGTTCGACGTGCAGGTTGAGGTCCGTCTGCGAGACGGCGTGTCCGATCCGGAGGGAGCCACCATCGAGCGGTCGCTCCCGGCCCTCGGGTTCCACGGGGTGTCCGACGTGCACGTCGGCAAGATCATCCGCTTTCAGCTCGAGTCCGCCGACGAGGCCTCTGCCCGGGCCGAGGTCGAGGACATGTGCGAGCGCTTCCTCACCAACCCGGTCATCGAGGACTCCTCGATCCGCATCGAGGCCGCGGTGCCGGCATGAGCGTGCGGGTCGGTGTCGTCCTCTTCCCCGGCTCGAACTGCGAGTTCGACGTCATCGAGGCCGTCGGCATGCTCGGCGCCTCCGGCGAGATCCTCTGGCACGGCGACGCCGACCTCAAGGGCGTCGACGCCGTCGTCATCCCCGGCGGGTTCGCCCATGGCGACTACCTGCGTCCGGGTGCCATCGCCCGCTTCTCCCCGGTGATGGAGCCCCTCGCCGACTTCGCCCGCGCCGGTGGCCCCGTCGTCGGCATCTGCAACGGCTTCCAGGTGCTCACCGAGGCCGGTCTGCTCCCCGGAGCGCTCCAGAAGAACGCCGGCCTGAAGTTCGTGTGCGGTCCCACCGTCTTGCGCGTCGAGTCGAGCAACTCGGTGCTCACCCGCGACATCCCGGTGGGAACCGAGCTGCGGATTCCCATCAATCACTTCGAGGGCAACTTCACCTGCTCGCCCGAAACGCTCGCCCAGCTGCGCGACGAAGACCGCATCGTCCTGCGCTATGTCGAGAACCCCAACGGTTCGCTCGACGACATCGCCGGTGTGTGCAACGAGGGGCGCAACGTGGTGGGGCTCATGCCGCACCCCGAGCGCGCAATGCTCGACCTGCTCGGCTCGGCCGACGGGCGCCAGCTGCTCGGCTCGCTGCTCGCCTCGGCCGCGGGTCTCCGCGCTGCCTGAACCACGCACCCGACCGAGCCGGACCCCGGTCGGGCCCGGCTCGATCGGTCACGCTCGATCAGTGTGGAGGCTCAGCTCTTGCCGCGCCCGATACCGGCGGCCTTGAGGGTGGCGGCCGGCACGCCGACCTGGCGGAACGCCTCGTAGGAGATGCCCTTGCGCTCGGCGTAGGGCTTCGCGGCCTTCACGAACTCGGCTTCGAGTTCGGAGAGGTCGACGCTCTCGGTCGATGCTTCGAGCTCGGCCTTGAGGTCGAGCCGCTCCTGGATGAGCTCGAGGCGCTTCACGGCGTCGGCATCGGCGAGTTCGACGTCGATCCGGTCGAGTCGCTTCTGGATCGATTCGGGCGTCCGCTTGCGTCCACGCTTGGGCTTGTGGGCCTCCAACGCCTCGAGATAGCGACGAACTGCCCGCCCTTGAGCTCGTCCTTCCGCGAGAGCAGCCTTGTGCTCGTCGGTCATGGTCATGGTGCGTCGCTTGGTGGGAGTCATTGTCCGTCAGGAGAACACATCCATTGCCGTTCTGCAAGGTCTCCCCGGCTTCCATTTCACACGGAACGGTCCCGGTCCATTTGGCGGATCGCGCCCGTTCTCGCCGGGGTCGGCGGCCAACTACCGTCTGGGGCATGACCGAGCCGCTCCACCGCTCTCTCGGCCTCACCGACGACGAGGCCGCCGACATCGAGTCGATCCTCGGCCGTGAGCCCACCAAGGTCGAGCTCGCGATGTACGCGGTGATGTGGTCCGAGCACTGCTCGTACAAGTCGTCGCGGATCCATCTCGGCCGTCTGCCGAGCGAGGGTGAGCGGGTGCTCGTCGGGCCGGGCGAGAACGCGGGAGTCGTCGACGTCGGCGACGGCATCGCCGTGGCGTTCCGCATCGAGAGCCACAACCACCCGTCGGCCATCGAGCCGTACCAAGGCGCGGCCACCGGCGTCGGCGGCATCCTCCGCGACATCTTCACGATGGGTGCCCGGCCGATCGCACTGATGGACCCGCTCCGGTTCGGGCCGCTCGACGACCCGCGCAGCCGCTGGATCGCCGAGGGCGTGGTGTCGGGTATCTCCGGCTACGGCAATTCGGTCGGCGTGCCCACCGTCGGCGGCGAGACGGTGTTCGACCCCACCTACATCGGCAACCCGCTCGTCAACGTCTTCTGCCTCGGTGTGCTCCCCGTCGAGCGGCTCGTCCTCGGTCAGGCCACCGGCGCCGGCAACCTCGCGGTGCTGCTCGGCTCGAGCACCGGCCGCGACGGCATCGGCGGCGCGAGCGTCCTCGCGTCGGCCGGGTTCTCCGACGACGAGGCCGACGCCGACAAGCGCCCGAGCGTGCAGGTGGGTGACCCGTTCGAGGAGAAGCGCCTCATCGAGGCCTGCCTCCAACTGCTCGACTCGAAGCTCGTCGTCGGCATCCAGGACCTCGGGGCCGCGGGCCTGTCGGGTGCCACCTCCGAGACCGCGTCGCGCGGCGGCATGGGCATGGACGTCGACGTGCGGGCCGTGCCCCTGCGCGAGGCCGACATGGAGCCGTTCGAGATCATGACGAGCGAGTCCCAGGAGCGCATGCTCGCCATCGTCGAACCGGCGAACGTCGAGCAGGTCCTCGCCATCTGTGCGAAGTGGGAGGTGCAGGCCACCGTCGTCGGCACGGTCACCGAGCCCGACGAGGACGGCGTCGGCTGGCTGCGCATCCTCGACGGCCCCGACGGCGCCGAGCTCGCGAAGATCCCAGCGGCGTCGCTCCACGAGTCGGCCCCGAAGTACGACCGGCCGATGGCGCCCCCCGCCGACCTCGCCGAGCGGCGCGCCGACAGCCCCGCCCGCCTCCCCGCGCCCGACGACCCGGGCGCCGACCTGCTCGGCATGCTCGCCGACATGTCGTGGATCTACTCGCAGTACGACCACCAGCTCTTCCTCAACACCGTCGTCCCGCCGGGCGGCGACGCCGCGGTCCTGCGCCTCAAGCACCCCTCCACGGGGGCCGACACGGGCCGGGGCCTGGCCATCACCACCGACGGCAACCACCGCTGGTGCGCGGTCGACCCACGTGCCGGCACGGCGAACACCGTCGCCGAAGCCGTCCTCAACCTGGCGGTGATGGGCGCCTACCCGCTCGCGCTCGTCAACTGCCTCAACTTCGGGAACCCCGAGCACCCCGAGGTGATGTGGCAGTTCTCCGAGGCGGTCGACGGCATGGCCGAGGCCTGCCGGGCGTTCGGCATCCCGGTGGTCGGTGGCAACGTCAGCCTCTACAACGAGTCGAGCGGTCAGAACATCGACCCCACGCCCATCATCGGGATGCTCGGCATGATCGACCTGCTCGACCGCCAACCCCCGGGCGCCCGCCTCGTCGAGGGCGCGCGGCTGCTGCTCCTCGGCGAACCGTCCGACGAGCTCGCGGGCTCGCGGTGGGCGTTCGAGCGCGGTCACCGCGGCGGCTCCCTCGCCCCCCTCGATCCCGAGGCGCACTCACGGCTCGCCTCGCTCGTCCGCGACCTCGTGGCCGGCGGCCTGGTCGTCGGCGCCCGCGACGTCTCGTGCGGCGGCGTCGGCGTCACCCTCGCGGAGATGGCGGTCGGGTCGGGCGTCGGGTTCAGCGTCGCTCGCATCCACTCCCACGCCGAGCTGTTCTCCGAGGCCCCGAGCCGTGTCGTCATCTGTGTGAACACCGAAGACCTCGCCGCCGTCGAGTCGGCCGCAGCCGCCGCAGGTGTCCCCGTCAGCCGCCTCGGTGTCGCCACCGGCGACCGGCTCGTCGTCAAGGACCTGCTCGACGTGTCGCTCGCCGACGCCACCGCGGCGTGGCGCGACCGGCTCCCCGCCGCACTCGGCTCGGGCACCACCCAGGGCTGACCCGGCGGCCCGGAGAGTTCGCGGGCCCGCGACCCCACGCCCTACGATGGACCTCGTGGCTTCCGCCGACGCCGACCCCGGGCCTCGTCCCGACCACGATCTCGACGCCGACAGCCCCAGGGAAGCCTGCGGTGTGTTCGGGGTGTACGCCCCCGGCAAGCCCGTCGCCCACCTCACCTACCTCGGGCTCTTCGCCCTCCAGCACCGCGGCCAGGAGTCGGCCGGCATGGCGGTCTCCGACGGCGATCACCTCACCGTGGTGAAGGAGATGGGCCTCGTCGCCAACGCGTTCGACGACCGCACACTCGCCGCGCTCGCCGGGCACCTCGCGATCGGTCACGTCCGGTACTCGACCACCGGCTCGAGCGTGTGGCGCAACTCCCAGCCGTCGTTCCGCGACGTGGGGCACCTCGCGTTCGCGCTGGGCCACAACGGCAACCTCACCAACACTCGTCAGCTCGCCGACGAGGCCGGCATGTTGCCCGGGGCGGTGGCGAGCGACACCGACGTCATCGCCGAACTGATCGCCATCGAGATCGGCAAGGGCGGGGCGAGCGTCACCCTCGACGACGCGCTCGCCGCGGTCCTGCCCCGCCTCGAGGGCGCGTTCTCCCTCACCCTGAGCGACGCCGGCCGCCTCTACGGCGTGCGCGACCCCCACGGGTTCCGGCCACTGTGCCTCGGCCGGCTCGACAACGGCTGGGTGCTCGCGTCGGAGAGCCCCGCCCTCGACATCATCGGCGCGGTGTTCATCCGCGAGCTCGACCCGGGCGAGATGGTCGTCATCGACGAGGCCGGGCCCCGGTCGGTGTACCCGTTCGAGGCCGAGGAGATCGACCCCAAGCTCTGCCTCATGGAGTTCGTCTACTTCTCGCGGCCCGACGCCCGCCTCTACGGCCGCAGCGTCCACCAGGCGCGGCTCCACATGGGCGAGCAACTCGCCGATCAGATGCCCGTCGAGGCCGACATGGTCATCGGTGTGCCCGAGACCGCGCTGCCGGCGGCGGAGGGCTATGCCCGGCGCAGCGGCATCCCCTACGGCCAGGGCCTGGTGAAGAACCGCTACATCGGCCGCACGTTCATCGCCCCGAGCCAGGAGATGCGGGCCCAGGCGGTGCACATGAAGCTCAACCCGCTGCGCGAGAACATCGCGGGTAAGCGCCTCGTCGTCATCGACGACTCCATCGTGCGGGGCACCACCACCCGGGCGATGGTGAAGATGCTCCGCGAGGCCGGCGCCGCCGAGGTGCACCTCCGCATCTCGTCCCCGCCGTACCGGTGGCCGTGCTTCTACGGGATGGACACCGGCACGCGCGGCGAGCTGCTCGCCGCGAACCTCACCGTCGAGGAGATCCGCCAGTACCTCGACGTCGACACGCTCGCCTACCTCGCCCTCGACCGGCTCCTCACCGCGGTCGACGAGGCGGGCACCGGCCAGGCCGGCTTCTGCGACGCCTGCTTCACCGGCGCCTACCCCACCGAGATCCCCGTCGAGCTGGGCAAAGCGGTCCTCGAGGGCGAGCTCGACATCCCCGTCGACAGCCGTGGGCGCATCGGCCGCAGCGACGAGGTCCTACCGGCCGACGAGGCGAGCGCCGCCATCGGGTCACGGGACGACGACCAGTGAGCACCTCCACCCCCGACATCGATCCGGGCGAGCCGGGCGAGACCTACGCCAGCGCGGGCGTCGACATCGCCGCCGGCGAGGAAGCCGTCGAGCGCATCAAGGAGAAGGTCCGCTCCACGTTCCGGCCCGAGGTGGTCGGCGACATCGGCGGCTTCGGCGGGCTCTTCGAGTTCCCCCAGCACCGCTACCGGCACCCGGTGATGGTGTCCTCCACCGACGGCGTCGGCACCAAGGCACTGCTCGCCCAGTCGCTCGGCCGGTTCACCACCATCGGCCTCGACCTCGTCGCCATGTGCGTCGACGACATCGTGTGCCAGGGCGCCGAGCCGCTCTTCTTCCTCGACTACATCGCCGTCGGCCGGCTCGACCCCGACCACATCGAGGCGCTCGTCGAAGGGGTCGCCGAGGGGTGCCGCACCGCGGGCTGCGCGCTGATCGGCGGCGAGATGGCCGAGCATCCCGGCGCGATGGAGCCCGGCGAGTTCGACCTCGTCGGCTTCGCCGTCGGCGTCGTCGAGCGCGACCAGATCATCACCGGCGAGCGGGTGGCCGTCGGCGACCGCCTCATCGGCATCCCCTCGCCGAACCTCCGCTCCAACGGCTATTCGCTCGCCCGCCGGGTGCTGCTCGAACGCCAGGGCCGGTCGCTCGACGAGCCGGCGTGGGCGGGCGCGCACCACACCCTCGGCGACGAGCTGCTCTCGCCGTCGGTCATCTACGCGCCGGCCATCAGGGAGCTGCTCCGGGTCGTCGACGTGCACGGCATCGCCCACATCACCGGCGGCGGCATCGTCGGCAACCTGCCGCGTGCCCTCGGCGCCCACCACGACGCGGTCGTCGACCGATCGAGCTGGGAGGTGCCGCCGATCTTCGGCGAGATCCAGCGAGGCGGCAACGTCGCCGACGCGGAGATGCTCCGCACGTTCAACATGGGACTCGGCATGGTCGTGGCGGTGCCGCCCGAGGACGCACACCGCACGATCGACACGCTCCGCACCGCGGGCCATCGAGCCGTCGAGATCGGCGAGGTCGCGCGCGGCCACGGCGAGGTGCGGTGGGCGTGACCGACCGCAGCGCGGTGCCCGCCGAGGCCCACGAGCGGCTCGTCGCCCACCTCCTCCGCCACTCGGTGCGCCGGGGTGACTTCGTCCTGAAGTCCGGCAAGCCCTCGACCTGGTTCATCGACTCGAAGCAGACGGCCTGCCGGCCCGACGGCATCCTCGCGGTCGCCGACGTCGCCCTCGCCCTCCTGCCCGACGACATCACCGCGATCGGTGGGCTCACCGCCGGCGCCGATCCGGTCGCCTTCGGCATCGCCGCCGTCGCCGCCACCCGTGGCCGCGAGCTGCGCTCGTTCAGCATCCGCAAGGAAGCGAAGGACCACGGCGTCACCGGCCGCCTCGCCGGTGCCCTCGAGCCGGGCGACCGGGTGTGCATCGTCGAGGACACCGTCACCCGCGGCGCGTCGCCGATGGAGGCGGCGCGGGTGGTCCGTGAGCTGGGTGCCGAGCCCGTGCTCGTCATGCCGATCGTCGACCGGGGTGGCACGTGCGCCGCTCTCGCCGCCGCCGAGGGCATCGACTTCGTCCCGCTCGTCACCGCCCCCGACCTCGGATTCGAGTACGAGGGCTAGCGGGACCACGAGCGGTCCACCGCGCGGCGGAGTTTCGGACGTCGGAGTCTCAGCCGGTACCGTTCACCCATGTCCAACACCGCTGCCTACTCGCTGAAGATCCGCGTCCGGCTCGACAATCGGCCCGGCGCCCTGGGTGAGCTCGCGACGGCGGTAGGGGCGGTAGGGGCGAACATCGTGGGGCTCGAGGGCTTCGAAGCCAAGGGCCGGCACCTCGACGAGGACGTCGTCGTCAACTGCCGCGACGAGGCCCACCAGCAGCAGGTGCTCGACGCCATCGAGGCGCTCGAGCACATCGAGCTGCTCTCCTGGTTCGACCGCACGTTCCAGATGCACGAGGGCGGCAAGATCGAGGTGCTGCCTCTCGCGCCGGTGCTCGACAAGGAAGACCTCTCGATGGCCTACACGCCAGGGGTCGCCCGCATCTGCACCGCCATCAACGAAGACCCCACCCGCTCCCACGACCTCACCATCCGCAAGAACACCGTCGCCATCGTCACCGACGGCACGGCGGTGCTCGGCCTCGGCGACATCGGTCCCGAGGCAGCGCTGCCGGTCATGGAGGGCAAGGCGCTGCTGTTCAAGGCCTTCGCCGGCGTCGACGCGTTCCCCATCTGCCTCGACACCAAGGACACCGACGAGCTCGTCGAGACGGTGCAGCGCCTCGCACCCACCTTCGGGGGCATCAACCTCGAGGACATCTCGGCGCCGCGGTGCTTCGAGGTGGAGGACCGCCTGAAGGCCAGCCTCGACATCCCGGTGTTCCACGACGACCAGCACGGCACCGCCGTCGTCGTGCTCGCCGCCCTCGAGAACGCCCTGCGCCTCACCGGCCGGAAGATGGAAGACCTCCGTGTCGTCATCGCCGGCGTCGGCGCGGCGGGTGTCGCCATCGGCAAGATCCTCCTCGCCGCGGGCGTGGCCGAGGTCATCGGTACCGACCGTCAGGGTGCGATCTGGGAGGGTCGCGACGACCTCAACGTCGCGAAGCAGTGGTTCGCCGAGCACACCAACCCCGACCGCCGGTCGGGATCGCTCTCCGACGTCATCGAGGGCACCGACGTCTTCGTGGGGGTCAGCGGGCCGGGCATCATCTCGGCCTCCGACCTGCGGCGCATGGCGCCCGACCCGTTCGTGTTCGCCCTCGCCAACCCCGAGCCCGAGATCCGGCCCGAAGCCGCCGACGGCCTGGCGAAGGTCATCGCCACCGGGCGCAGCGACTACCCGAACCAGATCAACAACGTGCTCGCCTTCCCCGGGATCTTCCGTGGCGCGCTCGACGCCAACGCTCACTCGATCACCGAGGGCATGAAGCTGGCGGCAGCCCGTGCCATCGCCAACGCGGTCAACGAGGACGACCTCGACGTCGACATGATCGTCCCGTCGGTGTTCGACCGCACGGTCGCCATCGAGGTCGCACGTGCCGTCGCGGAGGCCGCAGTGGCCGAAGGGGTCATCCGCTCCTGAGGCGGGACCGGGAGTCACTCCCGGTCTCCCGTTGCAACCGCGGGTCGGGCAGGTCACGCTGAGCGGCATGTCCGCGCACCACCACGGCCATTCGCACGGGCTCGGCAGCCGACTCGCCCCCGCTGGGGTGGTGCTCGTCGCGCTCGGCGCGAACTCGGTGCTCGCGGTCGTCCAGGTCGTGTTCGGCTTCCTGCTCGGGTCGATCGCCCTGCTCGCCGACAGCGTCCACCAGCTCACCGACGTCCTCGGCCTCGGCATCGCCCTCCTCGCCATCCGCCTCGCCGCGCTCGGCGTCACCAGGCGCAACACCTGGGGGTGGGGCCGCGCCGACGTGCTCGGCGGGATGTTCAGCGCCATCCTCCTGCTCGCCTCCACCGTGTGGATCACCGTCGAGTCGATCCGCCGCCTCGCCGATCCCCACGGGGTCGAGGGCTGGGGCGTCCTCGTCATCGCCGTCGTCGGTCTCGTCGTCAACTCGCTGTCAGCGGTCGCGCTGGCACGCCACCAGGGGTCGCTCGCCACCCGCGCCGCGTATGTCCACCTCGTCGGCGACGCCGCGGGCTCGGCGGGGGTGCTCGTCGCCGCGGTGGCGGTCATCGTCGCCGACGCCACCTGGGTCGACCCGGCGGTGGCGCTCGGCATCGCGGCGTGGGTCGGCTGGAGCGGTTGGGACCTCCTCCGGCAGTCGAGCAAGGTGCTCCTCGACGTGGTGCCGGGGCACCTCGAGGCGAGCGACGTCGCCGCCACGGTCGAGGGGATCGAAGGGGTCGACGCCGTCCACCACCTCCACGTCTGGGAGGTGGTGCCGGGCGAGCTCGCGGTGTCGGGGCACGTCGAGGTCGACGGTGAGATGGCGGTGCACGACGCCCAGGACCTGCTCGACCGGGTGCGCGAGGCCCTGCACCACCGACACGGCATCGACCACACCACCTTCGAGGTCGAGTGCCACCCCTGCACCTCGGAGGTTCACGGTGCGCCCCAGGGCGGTGGTAGCCTGACCGCCGAAGGGGAGTAGCCCCCGATCGCACGGTCGACACACTGGCTCCGGCCCGGTCGTGCGAGCTGGACCATCCACGGGTGGTCCAGCGGGCGAGACCTTCGACACGACAGCGACACGCTGCCGGGTCGAAGGCTGTGCGCCCTCTCCCGGCAGGACGAGGAGAGGACCTGCATGCACAGCCTGATCATCGCCACCGGGGTGGTGTTCGTCGCCGAGTTGGGTGACAAGACCCAGCTGGTGGCCATGAGCCTCGCCACCCGGCACCGTGCGGGCATGGTGCTCGCCGGCATCGCCCTGGCCTTCGCCGTCACCCAGGGGCTCGCGGCCCTCCTCGGAGGGGTGCTCGGCGCGGCGCTGCCCGAGACGGCGATCGGCATCGGGGCGGCGGTGCTGTTCCTCGGCTTCGCCGTGTGGACCTGGGTCGACGCCGACGACGACACCGACGCCGAGGTCCCGAACGTCGCCGGCGGATTCCGCTCGCTCGTCGCCGTGGTCCTCGCGATGTCGGTCGCCGAGCTCGGCGACAAGACGATGCTCGCGACGACGACCCTCGCGGCCGACGGGACCCCGGTCCTCATCTGGCTCGGGGCGACCCTCGGTGGGACCGTCGCGGCGGCGCTCGGCGTCGTGGTCGGGCGCGTCCTCGGCGCCAGCCTGCCGGTGCGCCTCACCGCGCGCATCGCCGCGGTGCTCTTCGGGATCTTCGGCGTGCTGCTGCTCGTCGAGACGCTGCGCTGATCCGACCTGTACCGTCGCAAACCATGGCACTCGTCGGAACCCCCGTCCGCCGCGTCGAGGACCACCACCTGCTCGTCGGCGACACCTCCTTCGTCGCCGACCTCGAGCTGCCGGGCGTGCTCGCCGTCGGCTACGTCACCTCCACCGTCGCCCACGGGCGCATCACCTCGCTCGAGGTCGCCGAGGCGGCTGCGGCCCCGGGCATCGCCGCGGTCGTCACCGGCCACGACCTCGACCTCGATCCCGTCCCGCCCATCTTCCCGTTCGTCAACCAGGCGATGGCCCGCCCGTTGCTCGCCACCGACCGGGTCCGCTTCGTCGGCGAACCGATCGTGGCGATCGTGGGGGAGAGCGCCGCAGCGGTCGCCGATGCCCTCGAGCTGGTGGTCGTCGAGGTCGAGCCGCTCCCCGCGCACGTCGACGCCTCCGCGGCGCGCGACAGCGAGGTCCTGCTGTTCCCCGAGGCCGGCACGAACGTGGCGGCCACCCGTGCCGGCGGCGCCGAGGACCCGCTGCCCTTCGACGAGTGCGAGGTGGTCGTCGAGGCCACCCTGTGGAACCAGCGGCTCGCGCCCTGCCCGATCGAGACCCGGGTCGGGGCCGCGCGGTGGACCGACGACGGCCGGCTCCACTTTCACGCCTCCTGCCAGGGCGCCCACCCGATCCGCGCCCAGCTCGCCACCCTCTACGGGCTCGACCCCGAGCAGGTCCGGGTCGTGACGAGCGACGTCGGCGGGAGCTTCGGCGCGAAGGGTCGCCTCTATCCCGAGGAGCTGCTGCTCCCCGAGCTCGCCCGTCGCGTCGGCCGTCCCGTGCGCTTCGTGCCCACCCGCTCGGCCGACATGGTCGGCCTCGGCCACTCACGGGCCCAGCGCCAGCACGTGCGTATCGGCGGCGACCGCGACGGCACGATCCGCTGCCTCGAGGCCCGCATCGTCGGCGACGCCGGGGCCTACCCGGTCATGGCGCCCAACCTGGTGAACAACGCCGGGATCCTGCTGCCCGGCCCGTACCGCATCGAGCACGTGCGGTTCGAGGCAGAGGCCGTCGTCACCAACACGACCCCGGTCGTCGCGTACCGCGGTGCCGGTCGGCCAGAGGCCGGTGCGCTCGTCGACCGAGCCGTCGATCTCTTCGCCGCCGAGGTGGGCCTCGACCCCCTCGAGGTGCGCCGCCGCAACCTCCTTCGGGCCGACGAGTTCCCCTGGGAGAGCCCCACCGGCCTCACCTACGACTCGGGCGACTACCACCGGGCGCTCGACGTCGCCCTCGGCGAGCTCGATCTCGACGGGGTGCGCGCCGAGCAGCGCCGTCGACGCGAGGCGGGCGAGCCCGTGCAGCTCGGCATCGGGTGGTCGGTGTTCATCGACCGCACCGCGGGCGTGCCCGGCACCGAGTACGGCTCGGTCGAGCTCCGCCACGACGGCTCGGTGCTCGTGCTGACCGGCTCGTCCCCCTACGGGCAGGGGCACCACACCGCGTGGGCGATGCTCGTCGCCGATCGCACCGGCATCCCCCTCGACCGCATCGAGGTCGTGCACGGCGACACCGACGTCGTGCCACGCGGCGGCATCACGGGCGGCTCCCGGTCGGCACAGAAGGCGGGCACCGCTGTCGCCCAGGCCACCGAGGCCCTCGTCGAGCGGGCGCGCGACCAGGCGGCGGAGCTGCTCGAGGCCGCGCCGGCCGACGTCGTGCTCGACGTCGCCACCGGGCGGTTCCACGTGGCCGGTGCGCCGGCCGCCCGCGCCGTCGACTGGGTGGAGATCGCCACCACCGTCGCCGCGGCCCCCGAGTCCGAGTTGCTGCGCTGTGAGTCCGACTTCGCGGGGGACGGCCCCACCTTCCCGTTCGGCGTGTACGCCGCGGTGGTCGAGGTCGACACCGACACCGGCCGGGTCGAGCTGCGCCGCATCGTCACCGTCGACGACGCCGGCACCATCCTCAACCCGCTGCTCGCGATGGGCCAGGTCCACGGCGGACTCGGCCAGGGCATCGGCCAGGCCCTCTTCGAAGAGTTCGTCTACGACGCCGACGGCAACCCGCTCACGAGCTCGTTCGCCGACTACGGGCTGCCCACGGCCAGCGACGTGCCCACCTACGAGGCCCACCTCACCGAGACCCCGTCGCCGAACAACCCCCTCGGGTTCAAGGGCATCGCCGAGTCGGGCACCATCGGCGCCCCTCCGGCGGTGCAGAACGCCGTGGTCGACGCGCTCGCCCACCGCGGCGTGCGCCACGTCGACCTCCCGCTCACCCCCCAGCGGGTGTGGCGGGCCATCTGCGACGCGAGCTGAACCTCAGAACACCGTCGCCGGGCCGTCGATGCGTGGGAGCGGCGAGGCGACCGTGCCGAACCGGGGGTCGGCGGCGCGCCAGTCGCGGTGCGCTTCGGCGATCTCCTCGCGGGTGCGGGCGACGTAGTTCCACCCCATCACGAGATCCTCGCCGAAGGGTTCGCCGCCGATGAGGAGCACCCGTGCGTGCTCGTCGGCCATGAGGTCGAGCTCGTCGCGTCCCTTGCCGAGGTACGCGAGGTGGCCGACCGAGACGTCGGTGGCGTCGACGGTGACCTGGCCCTCGAGGACGACGACGGCGTGCTCGAAGTCGGGGTCGAGCGGCGCGACCATCGCGACGTCGAGGATCACGTCAGCCCCGACGAGCGGGGTGTCGGCACGGGCCGGCGAGCGGGCACCGCCGAACTCGCCGACGAGCACCGTGGCTCTCGCCCCGCCGTCGAGCTCGACCTGGGGGAGCCGCTCGTGGTGTTCGAAGGCCGGCTCACCCCACCGGGTGCTGTCGGGCTGGGCGATCCAGAGCTGGATGCCGTGCAGGTCGCCGTAGGCGTTGGTGGGCGTCTCCTCGGAGTGCGACACGCCACGCCCGGCGGTCATCAGGTTGAGCTGTCCGGGGACGATGAGCTGCTCGCTGCCGAGGCTGTCGCGATGGAGCACCTCGCCCTCGAGGATCCACGTGGCGGTGGCCAGCCCGATGTGAGGGTGGGGTCCGACGTTCATCGGCGCGACGTCGACCGGCGAGGGGCCGAAATGGTCGGCGAAGCACCAGGCGCCGACCGTGCGGCGGGGCCGCCGGGGGAGGAGCCGCACCACGTCGAGGCCGCCGACGTCGGCGACCCGACCCTCGATCACCTCGACGCAGGGAGGTCGCGCGTCGTCGTGGTGACGGTCGGTGTCGGTGTCCTGGGTGCTGACCGGTCCGCTCATGGGTGCCCCTCTCTCGACGTGACGAGTATCGCAGCGCACGGTCCGGAACCGGCGGCCGACGGTCCTAGGCTCGCACCCATGACCGATCGCCGCCGGCTCGCGGTGCGCATCACCCGCGACGCCGAGCGCCAGATCAGGGGTGGGCACCCCTGGCTGTTCGACGCCTCGATCACCGCCGCACCCGACGACGGGGCGGCGGGCGACCTCGCGGTCGTGTTCGACCACCGCCGGCGCTTCCTCGCGATCGGGCTCTACGACCCGCATTCACCGATCCGGGTGCGGGTGCTCCACCAGGGCGAGCCCCGGACGATCGACGACGCGTTCTTCGTCGAACGGGTGGAGGCGGCGTACCGTCGCCGTCTGCCGCTCCTCGACGTCGGCTCCACCACCGGGGTGCGCGTCGTGCACGGGGAGAACGACCGATTGCCCGCGGTCGTCGTCGACGCCTACGGCGAGGTCGCCGTCGTGAAGCTCTACAGCGCGGCCTGGCTGCCCCACCTCGACGCCCTGATCGCCGCGGTCGGGCGGGTGCTCACGCCCCGATCGGTCGTCCTGCGGACCGCCCGGAACGTGGCGGCGGTCGGTCTCGTCGACGGGTCCACCGTCGCGGGCGAGCCGGTCGACGGGCCGGTGGCCTACCGGGAGAACGGGCTCGACTTCGAGGCCGACGTCGTGGCCGGGCAGAAGACCGGCGCGTTCCTCGACCAGCGCGACAACCGTCAGCGGGTGCGCGAGCTGAGCCGCGGCATCGAGGTGCTCGACGTCTTCGCGTGCACCGGCGGCTTCTCGGTGCACGCCGCAGCCGGTGGCGCGAGCAGCGTCCACAGCGTCGACCTCAGCGCCGGGGCCATCGGCACCGCCAAGGCGAACATGGAGCGGAACCGACGGCTCGCGTCGGTGCGCGCCTGCCGCCACACCACCGCGGTCGGCGACGCGTTGCGGGAGATGTCCCGCCTGCGCGCCGAGGGACGCCGCTTCGGCCTCGTCGTGGTCGATCCGCCGTCGTTCGCCCAGCGCGGCGACCAGCGGCGCAGCGCCCTGCGCGCCTACGAGCGGCTCGCCGAGCAGGCGGTCGCGCTCACCGAGCCGGGAGGCCGCGTGGTCCTGGCGTCGTGTTCGAGTCGCGTCACCGCCGACGAGCACCTCGACGCCGTGGAGCGGGGCGCCCAGCGGGCGGGGTTCACCCTCGCGTCGCCGGTCCGCACCGGCCACGCGCTCGATCATCCCGTCGGCTTCCCGGAGGGGGCGTACCTCAAGGCGGTGTTCGCCCGTGTCGAACGCCTCGGCCGGGTGCGGTAGCGCTCAGAGCTCGGCGAAGACCATCCGCGCGAACGTGAAGTAGATGACGAGCCCGCTCGCGTCGACGAGGGTGGTGATGAACGGCGCGGAGACCACAGCCGGGTCGACACCGACGCGCTTCGCGAGCAGCGGCAGCGCGGACCCGGCGAGCGTGGCCCACGTGCAGATCGTGACGAGCGTGAGCCCGACCACGATGCCGTAGTCGGTGTCCCAGAGGAGGCTGACGACCACCGAGACGGCCGCGCCGAGCATCGCGCCGAGCATCACCCCGACCCGCGCCTCGCGCCACACGATGCGAGGCAGGTCGGAGAAGCGGACCTCGCCGATGGCCATGGCACGGATGACCGCCACCGAGGCCTGCGAGCCGGAGTTGCCCCCCGTGCCGATGAGCAGGGGGATGAACAGGGCGAGGGTGGGGATGGTGGCGAGGGAGCCTTCGTACTGATCGAGGACGCCGACGGTGAGGGCGGCGGCGACGATGAGCACGAGGAGCCACACCGCCCGGGCGCGGGCGAGGCCGAACGCCGAGACCGCGAGGTACGGCTTGCGCAGCGGGCTGTGACCACCGTGGAACGCGAAGTCCTCGGTCTCCTCGGTCTCGATGATGCTCATGGCGTCGTCGACGGTGAGCACACCGACGAGGCGCTGCTCGGAATCGACGACCGGCAGGGCGATGGCGCCGACGTCGCGCATCAGGCGGGCCGCCTCCTCCCGGTCGGTGTCGGTGGTGGCCATGTGCACGTCGGTGCTCATCAGGTCCGACACCAGCGTGGACGGCGCGGCGAGGACGAGGGAACGGAGACCACACACCCCGATGAGGCGCCGGCGGTCGTCGAGCACCGGCAGGGCGTAGATCGTCTCGGCGTCGGGCCCCTCGCGGCGGATCTTCGCCATCGCCTCCTCGGCGGTCATCGACGCGCGGAGCGACACGTACTCCGGGGTCATGTGCCGGCCGGCCGATTCCTCCGGATACCCCATCAGCACCGTGGTGAGGGACCGCTCGTCGGGGCTCAGCTGGGCGAGCAGGCGCGCCGCGACCTTCGCCGGCATCTCGTCGAGCAGCTGGACCCGGTCGTCGGGGTCGAGCTGCTCGAGCAGATGCCGCACCCGGTCGTCGAGCAGGCCGTCGAGCACGAGCTGCTGGTGGTGCGGGTCGAGCGCCTCGAAGACGTCGAGGGCCCGATCGCGGGGCAGCAGCCGGAAGGTGATGGCCATGTCGGCGGTGTCGAGGCGGGTGAGCTCGTCGACGATGTCGAGGGTGGAGGTCTCGGCCAGCCACGCGGCGATCGACGACGTGTCGTCCTCGCGGATCAGCTGGTCGAGCGCGGGTGGGGTCATGACGGACTCCTTCGGGAGGCCGACCGCGGTGACTGGCTCGGCGTCAGCGAGTGATCCAGCGGCGCGGCGCGGCGTGAGACGAACGGGGGGCGGGGCTCAGGAGGCCCTGGGGTTGGGGTGGTCGGTCCACTCGTGCGTCTCACCTCCTTCGGCCGCGGGACGGGATGCGCCACCGGCGCCGATTCGGGTGTCGGCGGCGCGTCGAACAAACCTACTCAGCGGAGCGCAGGGACGCGAGCACGTCGACGTGACGTGCGAGCGCGTCGAGCATGGCTCTGGCCGCGGCATCCAGCCCCTCGGGTGGGTCGAAGCGACCGTCGACGATCCGACGCCCGGCGAAGGGGATGGCGACGGTCTGGACGACCGGGACGAGCTGGAGGGCGAGCAGGACCGGCTTCAACAACGCGACCGCACGGGTGCCCGCCGCGACGCCGCCGTAGCTCACAAAGCCGACCGGCTTGTGGTTCCACTCGCGGTAGAGGAAGTCGAGGGCGTTCTTCAGAGGAGCGGGGAAGCCGTGGTTGTACTCGGGCGTCACGAGCGCGAACGCATCGGCCGCCGCGACCCGCTCGCTCCAGGCCTTGGTGTGGTCGTGCTGGTAGTTGCCGAGCCGAGGGTGGTGCGGCTCGTCGAGCAGCGGCAGCCCGATCTCGGCGAGGTCGGCGAAGTCGACCTCGAAGGTGTCGTGCGCGGTCGCCTCGGACGCGAACCACTCGGCGATCGGCAGGCCGATGCGGCCGGGACGGGTGCTGGAGACGATGATCTGGAGTCGTGGGCGCATCCTCCGAGTGTGGCGGGCGCGGCAACCGGTAGTGTGCGCCCGTGGATCGGGAGCGGGCGGAACAGGTGCTCGCGATGTTGGAGCGACGTGGCGAGGTCGAGCGGCTGGAGGTCGCCGGGTCCTCGGTCGCTGCCACGTGCCTCGCTCGTGCCGAGGAGCGGCTGACCGCAGCTCGGCTCCTCTTGGAGGCTCGTCTCTGGCCTCCGGCGTACACCTCGGCATACGACGCCTATCGCATGGCCGCTGAAGCCATCGTCGTCGCGCTGGGGTACCGGGTTCCGGCGGTGGCAGGCGCGCACCGCATCACCCTCGACATCGCGCGGGCGGCCATCGGCGACGCCTCGGGGGTCTTCGCAGCGGCGGCATCGGACCGGTTCCGCGCTGGGCGTCACGAGGCCGAGTACTTCGACCCCGACCGGCCGAGCGAAACGACCGAGGCCGACGGTCGCTGGGCACTCGAGCGGGCGGCGGCCGCCATTCGCGTGGTCACAGAAGCCCTCGCCTGACCCTCAACGCTGCGGGAGGGGCACCTCGACCATCGGACGGCTGGTGACCGTGTCGTGGAACGGCCCAGAGCCAGCTTCCAGCCAGTCGATCGGTCGGATCGTCAGCTGGACGGGTCGCCCGAGCCGACCCTCGACGGTGGCCACCGACTCGTAGAGGGCGTCACGGTCCGGTTCGCCGAGGATCAGCACGTCGATGTCGCCCACGGGACGCTGCCCGTTCTCCCCTCGGTAGCGAGACGCCCAAGATCCGTAGACGAACGCCCGCTCGACACCTCTGATGCCGGCGAGCGCCGAGGCGAGCAGGCGAGGGACGCCGAACGCCTTGGTCAACACATCGGCCAGACCCGCGTAGTAGGGGCTCGCCGGGTCGGCTCGGACGAGGCGTGTCCGCCCGACCTTCCTGCTGGAGACCAGGCCGACGGCCTCGGCGCGCTGGATCTCCCGGTGCACCGAGGCATAGGGCACCCCGGTCCGCGCGGCGAGCTCGGAGAGGCTGACCTCGAGCTCTGGGTCGCCGAGCAGCAGGGCGAGGAGCTCCGCCTGTTGCTGCGAGCGCAGGATGGGCAGGAGCGGTGGCGGCGGCGACTTCTCCACGATCTGGATGATATTACCCAGATCGTGGATAAATCAGCTCGCCGCCTCGCCTCACTGGTGGTCGAGACCGGCGTCGATCCGGTGACCTTCCGCTTTTCAGGCGGACGCTCTGCCAACTGAGCTACTCGACCCCACTGCCTCGCCGCCCCGGTTGGGGCGGTGAGGGTGGCGGTCCCGACGGGATTTGAACCCGCGACCTCCGGCTTGACAGGCCGGCGTGCACTCC
>CAZAVX010000057.1:0-18390 GCA_964488835.1 uncultured Iamiaceae bacterium
AATCCGCAGGTTCCGGGTTCGAATCCCGGGGGGCGTACGAAAATCGGCGGCACGAGCCGGCGGGCACGACGACACTCCCACCATGGACATCGAGCTGCGGCCGGTCACCGACGACGAGTTCCGTGAGTACGTCCGCGGCCTCGAGCTCGGGTTCGGCTTCCAGGCCGACCCCGAGAACGTCGACGACATCCGCTCCACCACCGAGTTCGACCGCACCATCGGCGTGTTCGAGCGGGGCACCATGGTCGCCACGGCGGGCGCCTACAGCTTCGAGCTCACACTCCCGGGCGGTACCACCGCACCGGCAGCGGGCGTCACCGCCGTCACGGTGCGGGGCACGCACCGCCGGCGCGGCCTGCTCACCGCGATGATGGACCACCAACTCGACGACGTCGCCGACCGCGGCGAGCCCATGGCGCTGCTCACCGCATCGGAGGGCAGCATCTACCAGCGCTTCGGCTACGGCCCGGCGAGCTTCGAGTGCCGGTGGTCGATCCCCACCGAGGGAACCTCGCTGCGCCAGCCTTCCGCGGCGCCGGGCTCGCTCCGCGTCGTCTCGCGCGCCGAGGCGGTCCCGATCCTGCCCGCGATCTACGAGCGCTGCCGTCGCGCCATCCCCGGCGCGGTCACCCGCAGCGAGGCGTGGTGGACCCGCTGGTTCAAGGACCCCGAGTGGGCCCGCGACGGTGGATCGGGCCGCTTCTATGTCCTCCACGAGTCGGTGGAGGGTACCCCCGACGGCTTCCTCGCCTACCGGCAGAAGCGGTCCTGGCAGCACGGGAACCCCGCCGGCACCCTCGTCGTCGACCAGCTCTACGGCGAGGACCCCGAGGTCGAGGCCGCCCTCTGGCAGTACGCCATCGACCACGACCTCATGCACACGGTCCTCGCACCGGAGCGGCCGGTAGACGAGTCCATCCGCTGGCGACTCGCCGACGTGCGGCGTCTCCAGTGCGAGCAGATGGTCGAAGCGCTCTGGGTCCGCCCCCTCGACATCCCCGCCACGCTCGCCGCGCGCCGCTACGGCGCCGCCGACGGCCTGGTGCTCGAGCTGCGCGACACCTTCCGTCCGGCCAACGCCGGCCGCTACCTGCTCGACGGCAGCCCCGAAGGAGCCGAGGCAGCCCGCACCGACCGTGCCGCCGACCTCACCCTCGACGTCGCCGACCTCGGCTCGATCTACCTCGGCGGCGTCGCCCCCTCCACCCTCGCCCGGGCAGGCCGCATCGACGAGCACACCCCCGGCGCTCTCCGTCGGGCCGACCACCTGTTCTCGTCCTCCCCCCTGCCCTGGCTCACCACCCACTTCTGACCTAGCCTGCGGACACCGCACGCCGTCACGTCACCGG
Organism: uncultured Iamiaceae bacterium; assembly: GCA_964488835.1. GTDB lineage: Bacteria > Actinomycetota > Acidimicrobiia > Acidimicrobiales > SKKL01 > SKKL01. The sequence continues at coordinate 1,350 of CAZAVX010000057.1, forward strand.
GGGGAAACGATGGCCGACGTTCGCAGCGAAGCACGCGAGTGGATCGCCGAGCACTGGACACCCGACCAGACGCTCCGGCAGTGGTGGTCCGCCTTGGCCGAAGCCGGCTGGGCGTTCCCCCACTGGCCGGCGCGCCACGGAGGCCGGGGCCTCACCCGAGAGGACAGCCGAGTGGTCGCCGAGGAGCTCCACGCCGCGGGGGCCGTCGCCCCACCCGGCGGGCTCGGCCAGATGATGGGCGGCCCGGTCACCATCGACTTCGGTACCGAGGAGCAACAGGACCGCTGGCTGATGCCGCTCGCCTCCGGTGCCGAGGGCTGGTGCCAGCTCTTCAGCGAACCGGGTGCTGGGTCCGACCTCGCCAGCGTGCAGACCAGGGCGGTGCGTGACGGCGACGTGTGGGTCGTCAACGGCCAGAAGGTGTGGACCTCCGGTGCGGTCACCGCGACGAGGGGGATGCTCGTGGCCCGCACGAACCCCGACGCCCCGAAGCACCGCGGCATCACCTACTTCATCATCGACATGGACCAGCCCGGCATCGAGGTCCGGCCCCTCAAGCAGATGAACGGCGGGGCGACGTTCAACGAGGTGTTCCTCACCGATGCCGTGGTCCCCCACGACTGCGTGCTCGGCGGGGTCGACACCGGTTGGCAGGTCGCCGTCGCCACCCTCGCCTACGAACGCCAGGGCCTCGGCAGCCGAGGCGCACCCGGCGGCATCGTGGCCGGCACGCCCGGCGAGAAGGCCGGGCACCTCGACCGGCCGATCCGCGAACTCGTCGAACAGGCCCGCGCCGACCGGGCCGCGATGGAGCGGGGCCAGGCGGCCCGCACGCCGCGGGCCGTCATCGAGCTCGCCCGGGAGATGGGTCGCGACACCGATCCCGTCATCCGCCAGGGTCTCGCCGACCTCTACGCGTTCGCCGAGGTCCAGCGCTACACCGCGCTGCGGGCGCGGGCTGCCGCCCAGCAGGGCCGCCAGCCGGGCCCCGAGGTCTCGATCGCGAAGCTTGCCGCCTCCGAGCAGGGCCGACGGGCCAGGGAGCTCAGCATGGCCATCCTCGGCGCCCACGGCATGTTGATGGGCACCGACGCACCCCGCGACGGCATGTTCCAGCAGCATGCCCTCTCGGTGCACGCCTCGTCGATCGCCGGTGGCACCGACGAGATCCAGCGCAACATCATCGGCGAGCGGGTGCTCGGCCTGCCGAAGGAGCCCCAGGTCGACCGCGACGTGCCGTTCAAGGACCTCCAGGTCGGCACCCGCCAGTCCGGCCGGTAGCCCGCGTTCGCCACGGGCGCGGCGCCCGGCGCCGCTACCCCAGCTGGGCGAGGCTGGCCCGCGCCAGCTCACACCGGCGGATGACCTCGCCCGCCATCATCTCGGCACCGGCCTGCTGGTCGCCCATCGCGCCCGTCGCGTAGCGCACGTAGACGCCCTCGATGATGCACGCGAGGCGCCAGTGGCCGAAGGCCATGTAGTACGGCAGCAGCGAGATGTCGCGACCGGAGCGCTCGGCGTAGCGGGCGGCGACGCCTGCACGGTCGGGGAACCCCGGTGAGGTCGTCGCCGGCCGCATCCCCATCCGCTCCTCGCCCCGGTCGGTCCAGTAGATGAGCATCGTGCCGAGGTCGGCGAGGGGATCGCCGAGGGTGCAGAGCTCCCAGTCGAGCACCGCGGCGACCTTGCCGGTGTCGTGGAACATGCAGTTGTCGAGGCGGTAGTCGCCGTGGGCGATGACCGCGCCGAGCTGCTCGGGCTTGCGGGCCACCAGCTCGTCGTGCACCTCGTGGACGATGGCGGCCTCGCGGTGGACCCCGGCCTCGCGGGCCTGGTCCTGGGACCCCTGGAACTGGCCGTACCAGCGCTTCAGCTGGCGGCCGATGTAGTCCTCCCGCTTGCCGAGGTCGCCGAGCCCGATGGCGTCGGGGTCGAGGGCGTGGAGGGCGACCAGGACGTCGACGAGGTCGTGGGCCGCGGCGGTCTGGGTCTCGACGTCCCACAGCGCCTCCACCTCCTCGACGGTGTGGAGGATGTGGGCGTCCATGAAATCCATGACGTAGAACGGCGCGCCGTTCACGTCGGGGTCGTCGCAGAACCCCACGGCGTTCGGCACCGGCACCGGCGAGTCGCGAAGCGCCGAGATGATGCGGTGCTCGCGCCCCATGTCGTGGGCGGTGGCGAGCACGTGGCTGACAGGTGGCCGGCGGAGCACCATGCGGCGCCCGGCCGCATCGGTGACCTTGAACGTGAGGTTCGACCGACCGCCGGCGATCAGCTCGAACTCGAGTGGCGGTTCGACCGGCGCGGTGTTCGCCACCATCCACTCGGTCACCCGTTCCCGGTCGATCCCCGCGATGTCGGACATGGCTGACGCTCCCCCCCTGGCAGATGCTGTGGGGGCGACGGTAGTCGCGGCTCGATCAGCGCACGAAGCGACTGACGACCTCGACGTGGGGCGTGTGGGGGAAGAGGTCGACGAGGGTGGATCCCTCGTGACGCCAGCCCACCTCGGCGAGCAGCGCGGCGTCGCGCCCGAGGGACCCCGCGTCGCAGCTCACCAGCGCGAGGTGGTGGGCGCCGGTGCGGCCGATGCGCTCGACGGCTCGTCGGCCGAGCCCGGCGCGTGGAGGGTCGGCGACCACGACGGAGGCCGGTGACGGTCTCCACCGCTCGACCGCCACCCGGAGGACCTTCGCGTCGAGGCCGGCGAGGTTCACCCGTGCGTCAGCCACCGAGGAGGTCGACCGCTCGACGAGCGTGACCGAACGGTGCCGCCCGACGGTGGCAGCGAACAGGCCGACACCGCCGTAGAGGTCGACCATCGGGCCGTTCGGGTCGGCGCCCTCGAGCGCCCTGGCGACCTCGGCGACGAGCGCCGTCGCCCCGTCGGCACGACTCTGGAAGAAGCTCTGCGCCGAGATGCGGAACCGCACGCCGGCCACCTCCTCGTGGATCCACGCTCGGCGACCGCCGCGCAGGTCGGCGGAGGACACCACGACGACGTCGTCGGGCAGCTCGATCCGGTCGGCGTGGGGATGGACGAGCGCGAGACGCTCGCCGGTGGCGACGCCGGTGCGCAACGTGACCTCGTCAGCGGTGCCGAAACGTCCGTGGGCGAGGAGCTCCTCGATGCGAGGGTGGGCGATGCGACAGGAGTCGACGGACAGCCGGTCCTCGGAGTGCAGGCGGCGGTAGCCGGCGCGCCCGTCGACGACCGCGGCCCGGACCGTGGTGCGATAGCCCGCCTCGGCGAGGGCGGGTCCCGGCTCGACCCGCGGGTCGACGAGCCCACCGAGGCGGGTGAGCGCCTCGGCGATCATCGAGACCTTCGCCCGGCGTTGGGCGTCGAGGTCGACGTGCGCCCACGGGCAGCCCCCGCAGCCCCGTCCGACGTGGGGGCACACCGGCACGATCCGTTCCGGCGCCGGGTCGAGCACCTCGACGAGGTCGGCGTGGGCATACCGGGCATGCGTGGTGCGGATGCGGGCCCGCAGCACCTCGTCGGGGAGGGCACCGCCCACGAACACCACCTGGCCGTCCGCCGTGCGGCACACGGCGTCGCCCCCCACCGCGATGGCGTGGGCGCGCAGCTCGTGCAGCTCGCCGGGCTCGATGCTCATCGGCCCATGATGGCCTGACTAGGGTGGCGACGATGTCGGCAGCGTCCCGAGCGAACGAGCCCCGCCCCGTCGAGCCCCGTCCCATCGAGCCCCGTCCCATCGAGATCGTCCCGTCGGTGCTTCCCGCCGACTTCTCTCGCCTCGGCGACGAGTGCGAGGCGCTCGAAGCGGCCGGCGTCGATCGCATCCAGTGGGACGTCATGGACGGCCGCTTCGTCCCGAACCTCACCTTCGGGCCCGACGTCATCGCGTCGGTGCGCGACCGCGTGGCGGTGCCCTTCGAGGCGCACCTGATGGTCGAACAGCCCGAGCTCATGGCCGCTCGCTACGTCGAGGCCGGCTGCTCGATGCTCATCATCCACGCCGAGTCCACCCTGCACCTCCATCGCACGCTGGCCGCGGTCCGCGAGCTGGGGGCGGCGCCTGCGGTGGCGCTCAACCCCGCCACCCCGTTCGCCGCGGTGGCCCACGTGCTCGACCTCCTCGACATGGTGCTCGTCATGACGGTGAACCCCGGCTTCGGTGGTCAGGACTACATCGCCACGATGGAGCCGAAGGTCGCCGAGGTGCGGGCCGCGGTCGTCGAGCGGGGCCTCGACGTCGACATCGAGGTCGACGGGGGCATCAACCCCACCACCATCGCGGGCGCGGCGAGCGCCGGGGCGAACATCCTCGTCGCCGGCAGCGCCCTCTACCGCGATCCCGAGGGCCTCGCCCATGCGGTGAGCGACCTGCGCCGTCGGGCGGAGGAGGCGAGCCGCTGACGGCTCGACGTGGTTGGCGGGCACCCGGCACGGTGCTCGCCGTCGCGCTCGTCGCGCTCGTCGTCGGCGTCGGCTGCCGGTCCGACGACACCGTCGCGCGGTTCTGTGACGATCTCGCAGCAATGCAGGCCGCGGGACCCATCTTCCCCGCGCGTGCCGACGGGGCCCGCGAGCCCGACCTCGCGGCCCTCGATCGCCTGCGGTCATTGGCCGAACGGGCTCCCGACGAGATCGAGGAGTCGCTTCAGATCCTCGCCGAGCACGCCGAAGAACTAGTTCAGACGGCCCAAACTCGCACAGAAAGTGGCTCAAGTTTCTCTCCGAGTGGCCGATGGAGTCGGAGCGTGGTTGAATCAGCACAGACAGCGGTCAGCCAGTACGCCGCTGCGACGTGCGACATCGACCTCGCCGGGTAGTGCCGCAACAGGGGGTTCAACGGGGATCCCCCACTTCTGTTACCGGACAACTACGTTGTCATCCGATCGCAACATTCGACTCTCGCCGAGGTCCTCCATGCCGACCACCGCATCGTCTGCCACGATCACCCGCCGCACCGGGATCGCGCGACGTGCCGCTGCCCTCGGAGCGATCGCCCTCGGGGTCATGCTGCTCACCGGCTGTCTCAGCGAGCAGGGCCAGCAGCTCTTCGACCTCACGAACCAGGAGCGGACGAGCCGGGGCATCCACGCACTCGCGAACGACGCCGACCTCAACACCACCGCTCAGGCGTGGGCCGATCACCTCGCCGCCACCGGCAAGCTCGCCCACTCCCAGCTGCGGGTCCCCGCCGGCTCCACGGTGGTCGCCGAGAACGTCGGCTACGCCGGCAGTATCGAGCAGGTGCACCAGGCGCTCATGAACTCCGCCGGCCATCGCCAGAACATCCTCGACCGGCGCATGACCCGCATCGGCATCGGCACCAACATCGACGGCCAGGGCCGAGTCTGGATCGTCGAGCTGTTCGCCAACTGAGTCGCACGAGACGAGGTGAGCGGAGCACCTGCCCCGCTCGCCACCAACGGCAAAGGCCGCCCGATCGGGCGGCCTTCGTCGTTCTCGGGCTCGTTCCCGATCGCCGGACCGTCGTGCGGTCGCGGCGACGGGGCGGCGAGGTTCAGCTCATCTCACCGCGGCGGAGGATGACCTTGTCGATGATGCCGTACTCCTTCGCCTCCTCGGCGGTGAACCAGCGGTCGCGGTCGGAGTCGCGGGTGATCTGCTCGACGCTCTGGCCGGTGTGGTAGGCGATGCGCTCGGCCATGAGCCGCTTCGTGTAGGCCATCTGCTCGGCCTGGATGGCGATGTCGGTGGCCTGTCCCTGCACCCCGCCGAGGGGCTGGTGCATGAGGATGCGGGCGTGCGGCAGCGCGTAGCGCATGCCGGGCTCGCCGGCGCACAGGAGGAACTGGCCCATCGAGGCGCCGAGACCCAGGCAGATCGTGCCGACGCGGGGCCCGATGAACTGCATCGTGTCGTAGATGGCCATGCCTGCAGTGACCGAACCGCCGGGCGAGTTGATGTAGAGCCAGATGTCGGCCTCGGAGTCCTCGCCCTCGAGGAACAGGAGCTGAGCCGTCAGCTGGTTCGCGACCTTGTCGTTCACCTCCGAGCCCAGGTACACGATCCGGGACTTCAGCAGACGGTTGAAGATGTCCATCGAGGGGTCGAACCCGCCCGGTCCCTGATCGAGGATCGGCGGCATGTGATCCATGAGTCTCCCTTTGATCGTGGGTGCTCGACGAAGGGTAGCGGCATCCGCGGACGCTCTGGTGCGCCGCCCCGCCTCCCGGGGCTACCGTGCACACCACCCGCGGACGTGGCGGAACTGGTAGACGCGCCAGGTTTAGGTCCTGGTGCCGCAAGGCATGGGGGTTCGAGTCCCCCCGTCCGCACGATTCACCCGGTTCTCGGTCCGCTCCCCCACTAGATTCGCCCGTGCCGTGACGCGCCGCCTCCCCCTCCTCCTCGCCGTGCTCCTCCTGCTGAGCGCCTGCACCGACGAGGCCTCCCCCGACGACCCGAACCAACGCCTCGTCGGCATCTACAGCGCTGCCATCCCCGCGGTGGTCATCCACGAGCGCCCCGACCTGCGCGACGAGACCCTCGATCTCGTCGTCTTCGTCGCCACCCGGGAGGACGTCACGATCCCCATCGAGGTGCAGATCGGTGTGGTCAACGAGCTCGAGGACTGGGCCACCATCCGGTTCATCGACGACTTCGACGAGGCCCTCACCGGCGACGACGACGAACGCACCGTGCGCGACGGCGGCGTCCTCGTCCAGCTCGGCGACGTCTCCGACGGCACGACCTCGGTCACCGTCGACGCCGACCGCTACGAGGGCACGGGTCGGCTGCTCACCTTCGACCTCTCGCTGTTGCGCCGGGCCGGCGAGTGGCACGTCGACGAGCCCGTGTCGGCCACCGCCGTCGACTTCGGGGTCTGAGCCCCCGCCTGGCCGGTGCGGTCAGGCCACCTCGCCCGAGCCGCCGGACTCACCGGCGTCGACCTCGACGTCCGCGTCAGCGGCGAGGATCGACCGGCACACCTCGATGGCCCGGTCGACGTCGTCGTCGCGCAGCCCACTCGGGGGCCCGGCGGCCTTCTCGACGAGACCTTCGAGCTCGAGGAGCGCGTCGGTGAGCTCGGGACGCTCGTGGCGCTCGCTGCGGCGCACGGCATCGAGGGCCGCGGCGCACACCATCACCGCCTGGCGTCGCGAGCCGCGTTCGGCCAACCAGTTCGCGGTCTGGAGCAGCTGCTCGGGCAGGGGGATGAACGCCTCGTCGCGGACGCGGTCGGTGGAGGGCAGCACACTCGACCACTGTCCCCAGTGCCGCTTCACCGCCGCCCGGGCGGTCGTGCCGTAGAACACGGCCCCGAGGAGGAGCACACCCGCCATGAAGTAGAGCCCGACGGCGTTGTTCGGACGGGCGAGTACGGGCAACAGCGCACCCGCGACCCAGGTGAGCTGGAGGCGGGCCTCGAACCGGGCGAAGGCACGCCCCCGTTCCGCGTCGGGCGCATCGCGCTGGACGAGGCTGTCGAAACCCTGCCGGCCGAGGTTCGCGGCGACGCCGAGCGCGAGCGAGCTGACGACGAGGCTCGCCGCGACGTAGTTCTTCGGGGCGAGGATCGCGAAGAGCGCCGGGGTGAAGAGGGCGACCTCGAGGATGCGCTCCTCGAGCAGTAGCCGGCGCAGGCCGGGCGCGATGAACGTGGCGCCGAAGCCGCCGAGCCCCGCGGCGACCGCCACGAGACCGAAGATCCAGGTGGGTTCACCCGAGGCCTTCATCGTGAACGCGGCGAAGAAGGTGAAGTAGCCGACCGCACCGCGAAGCAGCGCCATCGACGAGACGGCGAGCACGAGCGAGGGGCTGCGCAGCTCCTGTTGCTCGATGACCCGCATCGTCGGCGTGGTGATGACCGGCTCGGCACGGGGGATGCGCATCGCCATGACCACGGCGGTGGCGTAGCACGCCGCGCCCACGAAGAGCACGGCGCTGGCCGAGGCGAGGTTGAGCACGCCGGCGGCAGTGGCCCCGCCGAGCGCACCCGCCACCGCGACCACCCGGGCGTGGGTGGAGTTGGCGGCGACGAGCTGCTCGCGGTGGTCGACGAGACGGGGCACGAGCGCGCTCTTCGCCACCTGGTGCGTCTTGTTCATCACGAGGATCGAGAACGCGAGGGGATAGAGCCAGATCGACCGGAGGTTGAACGCCAGGCCGAGGCACAGTCCGGTGCGCACGACGCACGCCACCGCGATGACCCACCGGTGCCCGCCCCGCACCCGATCGACGAACGGTCCGATGAGGGGTGCCACGACGGCGAACGGGGCCATCGTGAGGACGAGGTAGAGGATGATGCGCGGCCTCGCCGCGTCGATCGACACGTTGAAGAACAGCGAGCCGGCGAGGGACACCGCGACGAACGCGTCGGCCGCCGAGCTGAAGGCCGAGGTGCGCACGAGGCGATCGATGGGAGGAGGTCCGAAGGCGCGGCCGAGCCGTGCGACCGCGCGATCGCTCCACGTCGCCCCTGGTGCAGCGGTGTCGGTCAGAAGGCCTCCTCGGAGGGGACGGGCCCCATCATGGGGCGCTCGCTGCGCCGAGGCAACGACCGGACTAGCGTGCGCAGCACCAGCACCCGTGGAGGTTCGAGATGCGCAGCTTCATCACGGAGTTCAAGGAGTTCATCAACCGGGGGAACGTCGTCGACCTCGCGGTGGCCGTGGTCCTCGGGGCCGCGTTCGGCGCCGTCGTCACCTCGTTCACCGACGATGTCCTCATGCAGCTCGTCGCCGCCCTCTTCGGCCAACCCGACTTCTCGAGCCTCACGATCAGCTTCGGACGGGTCGATCCCGAGACCGGGCTCCAGACCGTGATCCGCTACGGCGCGTTCCTCACCGCCCTCATCAGCTTCCTCATCATCAGCTTCGCCGTGTTCCTCGTCGTGAAGGCACTGAACGAGATGCAGCGGCGGCGTGCTCGGGGCGAGACCCCGGCCGAAGAGGAGCCGCCCCCGCCCACCGACGTCGAGCTGCTCGCCGAGATCCGCGACCTGCTCGCCGCCCAGGGACGCCGACCCGAGGCCTGAGCGCTCGGCCTGCGTGCTGTTCAGCCCGGGTACTGCTCAGCCGGCGTGCTGCGCGGCGTAGCGCTCCTGTGACCGGCGGATCTCCGCCACCGCCGCCTCGACCCCTTCCCACTCGCGCACCGCGGTGTGCTTGTGGGGCTCGAGGGCCTTGTACACCTCGAAGAAGTGCCGGATCTCGGCGAGGGTGTGCTCGCCGATGTCGGGCAGATCGCGGATGTGCGCGTAGCGCGGGTCGCCTGCCGGCACGCACAGGACCTTCGCGTCGGGGCCGGCCTCGTCGCGCATCCAGAACACGCCGACCGGCCGCGCCCGGACGTGGACGCCGGGGAACGTCGGCTCGTCGAGCAGGATCAGCACGTCGAGGGGATCGCCGTCCTCGGCGAGCGTGTCGGGGACGAAGCCGTAGTCGGCCGGGTACGACATCGCGGTGAAGAGGTGCCGGTCGAGCCACACCGCACCTGTCTCGTGGTCGATCTCGTACTTGTTGCGCGATCCCTTGGGGATCTCGACGACCGCCTCGATGGGGTCGGCGCCGTTGGTCTCGGACATGGGCTCAGTCTCGCAGGGCCGAGGCGAGGGCACGCAATGCCCGGCCGCGGTGGGAGACGGCGTTCTTCTCCCCCGCCTCCATCTCCGCGAACGTGCGACCTCGGCCCGTGGGGTCGTCGTCGGGCACGAAGAGGCTGTCGTAGCCGAACCCGCCCTCGCCACGCATCTCGAGGGCGATGTGGCCCTCGACGGTGCCCTCGGCCGCCGACTCCCGCCCGTCGGGGTGGCGCAGCACGAGCACCGTGCGGAACCGTGCGCGCCGTTCGGCGGGGGTCCGCGCACCGACCCGGTCGAGCTCGGCGAGCAGCTTGCGGCGGTTGGCGGCCGAGTCGCCCTCGGGCCCGGCGTAGCGGGCGCTGTGGACGCCGGGCGCGCCGCCCAGCGCGTCGACCTCGAGGCCGGTGTCGTCGGCGAGCGCGGCCTCACCGGTGGCAGCGACGATGGCGACGGCCTTGAGTCGGGCGTTTCCCTCGAGCGTGTCGGCGTCCTCCTCGACGTCGGGCACCGACGCCGGCCGAGGGACCAGCTCGAACTCGGGGCCGAGGACCGCCGCGATCTCCTCGGCCTTGCCCGGGTTGGCGGTGGCGAGGACGAGCCTCATCGGGCGGAAGGCCTCATCGCGGAGTCGGCGCCGTGGCCACGACCTCGCGCTGCATGGCGGCGATGGTGGTGATGCCACCCTCGGCGAGGCTCACGAGTGCGTCGAGCTCGGCCCGGCTGAACGGTTGGCCCTCGGCCGTTCCCTGGACCTCGACGAAGCGCCCCTCGCCGGTCATCACGACGTTCATGTCGACCTCGGCCCGCACGTCCTCCTCGTAGGGCAGGTCGAGGCGGGGTTGGCCGTCGATGATGCCGACCGAGATCGCCGCGCACGTGGTGGTGATGGGATGGGCCTCGATCGCGCCCCGCATCTGGAGCCGGGAGCACGCGTCGTGGAGCGCGACCCACGCGCCGCAGATCGACGCGGTGCGGGTGCCGCCGTCGGCCTGGAGGACGTCGCAGTCGAGCAGGATCTGCCGCTCGCCGAGCACCGTCATGTCGGTGACGGCCCGCAGCGCCCGGCCGATGAGCCGCTGGATCTCCTGGGTGCGACCCGAGGGCTTGCCGTCCTTCACCTCCCGGCGGATGCGCTCGGGGCTCGCGCCCGGCAGCATCGAGTACTCGGCGGTGACCCAGCCCTTGCCCGACCCCTTCATCCAGCGGGGTACGTCCTCGTCGACCGAGGCGGTGCACAGCACACGGGTGCGGCCGAAGGAGACGAGCACCGAGCCGTCGGCCATCTCGGTGAAGTCTCGCTCGAAGGTGATGGGGCGGAGCTGGTCGGCGGCGCGGCCGTCGGCGCGGGTGGGGGTGGTCGAGTCGGTCATGGGAGCCGATGCTAGGAGCTGGTCGCGTCGGGTCCGTCGGTTTCGGAGCCGACCGTCCAGCTGTGGCGCTCCACCTCGAGCACCTCGGGGCCGAGGAGCCGCTGGCCGAGTGTGCGGAACCACTCGACGTCGCCGGTGGAGACGAACCGGTGCCGACCCGGCCGGCCGCGCTCGGGGGCGCCGAGGTCGCCGCCTTCGAGGAGCGACCGGATCTCGAAGCCGGTCTCGTCGGCCGAGGACACGAGCACCACGTCGCGCCCCACCGCGTCGCTGATCGTCCGGGCGAGGTACGGGTAGTGCGTGCAGCCGAGCAGGAGGGTGTCGACCTTCGCCTCCCGGATGGGGGCGAGCAGACGCTCGGCGAGCACCCGCACCTGATCGCTGTCGGCCTCGCCCCGCTCGACGAACTCGACGAAGCCGGGGCACGCCGCGCACGTGAGGGTGACGTCGGGATCGGCGGCCGCCACCGCCTCCTGGTACGCGCCCGAGCCGATGGTGCCGACCGTCCCGATGACCCCCACCCGACCCGAGGTGGTGGCCCGCACGAGCGCCCGCACGCCGGGACCGATGACCCCGACGACCGGGATCGGGAGGCTGGCCCGCAGCTCGTCGAGCGCAGCGGCCGCCGCGGTGTTGCAGGCGACGACGAGCAGCTTGGCGTCGTAGCGCTCGACGAGGTGCCGTGCGATCTGGTGGGCGAAGCCGCGCACCTCCTCGAGCGGGCGGGGTCCGTAGGGATAGCGGGCCGTGTCGCCGAGGTAGACGAGGTCCTCCCGGGGGAGCAGGTCGATCACCGCGCGGGCCACGGTGAGGCCACCGAAGCCGCTGTCGAACATGGCGATCGGACGGGGATCCACGTGCGCAGGCTAGAGGCGCCCGGGGGCTACAGTCGGCCTCATGCACGTGTACCTCGACCTGTTGCGACACGTGCTCGAGCACGGGGAGGAGCGCACCGACCGCACCGGGGTCGGCACCCTCGGGGTGTTCGGGTACCAGTACCGGGTCGATCTCGCCGAGGGCTTCCCGCTGCTCACCACCAAGCGCATCCACGTCCGGTCGGTGGTCCACGAGCTGTTGTGGTTCCTGAAGGGCGACACGAACGTCGGCTACCTCAACGAGCACGGCGTCACGATCTGGGACGAATGGGCCGACCCCGACGGCGACCTCGGCCCGATCTACGGGCACCAGTGGCGGTCGTGGCCGACCCCCGACGGCCAGACCATCGACCAGCTCGGCCGCATCGTCGACACCATCCGCACCGATCCCACCTCGCGACGCCTCGTCGTCAGCGCGTGGAACGTCGCCGACCTCGACCGCATGGCCCTCCCGCCCTGCCACTGCCTCTTCCAGTTCTACGTGTCGGGCGACGGCCGGCTGTCGTGCCAGCTCTACCAGCGCAGCGCCGACGTCTTCCTCGGCGTGCCGTTCAACCTCGCGTCCTACTCGTTGCTCACCGCGCTCGTCGCCAGGGTCACCGGCCTCGAACCGGGCGAGTTCGTCCACACGTTCGGCGACACGCACCTCTACCTCAACCACCTCGACCAGGCTCGCGAACAGCTGTCGCGGGAGCCCGGGCCGCTCCCTCGCCTCGAGCTCGACCCCGGCATCACCGACCTCGCCACCGTCGACGCCGAACAGATCCGGGTGCTCGACTACCACCCGCAGCCCACCATCAGCGCACCCATCGCGGTGTGAGCACCGCGCCCGCTGCCCCACCGCCCGAGGTCGTCCTCGTGGCGGCGCTCGACCGCACCCGCGTCATCGGCGCCGCGGGCGGCATCCCCTGGCACCTGCCCGACGACCTCCGTCGCTTCAAGGCGCTCACGAGCGGTCACCCGGTGGTGATGGGGCGGGCCACCTTCGAGTCGATCGGGCGGCCGCTCCCCGGACGCACGAACGTCGTACTCACCCGTGACCCTCGGTGGACGGCCGACGGTGTGGTCACCGCCGGCGACCTGCCCTCCGCTGTCGAGGTGGCCGGGGTGGCGCCGGGCGGCGAGGTGGTGTTCGTGATCGGCGGCGGTGCCGTGTATGCCGAGGCACTACCGCTCGCCCACCGCCTCGAGCTCACCCACGTCGACACCGAGGTCGAAGGCGACACGTGGTTCCCGCCGGTCGACCCCGATGTGTGGGTCGAGCGCGCGCGCGAGACCCACGGACCCGACGACGCACACGCCATCGGGTTCGCGTTCGTCAGCTACCGACGCCGCTGAACGGGTCCCTGACCAGCCCCGGCCGGTTCAGCCCTGATCGGTCGAGCCCTGGTCGGTCGAGCCCTGGTCGGTTCAGCCCCGGTTGGTCTCGTTCCACGGGCCGGCGTCGGCCCGTGGCTCCTTCGGCAGGCCGAGCACCCGCTCGCCGATGATGTTGCGTTGCACCTGCGACGTCCCGGCATAGATCGTGCCGGGCCGAGCCCCGAGGAAGCTGTAGACCGCCGCGGCCGAGCTCAGCTCGCCGCCGCTGAACGCCTGGAGCGACGACCCGCTCACCTCGCCCTCGGGCACCATGGCCTCGGGGCCGAGGATGTCGAGGGCCAGCTCGGTGACGAGCTTGTGGTACTCGCTCCAGAACAGCTTGATGATCGACGCACCCGGGCCCGGCTGGTCGCCCGCCAGGGCCTTGGTGAGCGACTGCATCCCCAGGTACCGCATGATCTCCACCTGGCTGTGCGCCCAGGCGAGACGCTGACGGATCAGCGGATCGTCGGCCACACCCTTGCGACGAGCGAGATCGACGATGGCGTCGAGCTCGGTGCGGTAGCCGATGGCCAACACCGTCGATCGGCCTCCCCGCTCGAACCCCAACAAGGTGTTCGCCACGGTCCAGCCGTTGTTCACCTCGCCGACCACGTTCTCCTTGGCCGTGCGGGCATCGGTGAAGAACACCTCGTTGAACAGCGCCTCGCCGGTCATCTCCTTGATGGGCCGCACCTCGACCCCGGGCTGGTCCATCGGGACGAGCAGGAACGAGATGCCCGCGTGCTTGGGCGCCGCGGGATCGGTGCGAGCCAGCACGAAGATCCAGTTCGCGGTATGGCCCGACGAGGTCCAGATCTTCTGACCGTTGATCACCCACTCGTCGCCGTCGAGCACCGCCCGAGTCGCGACATTGGCCAGGTCCGAACCGGCGTCGGGCTCCGAATAGCCCTGACACCACCGATCCTCCCCCGAGATGATGCGGGGCAGGAAATGACGCTTCTGCTCCTCGGTGCCCCACACGATGATCGTCGGGCCCACCATGCCGATGCCGAACCCGTCGTTGCCGGTCTGGGCGGGCACTCCCGCCTTCGCGAACTCCTCGGCGAGCACCACCTGCTCGATCGGCGACAGACCCGCACCGCCGTACTCCTTCGGCCAGGCCACCGCGAGCATGCCGGCGGCGGCGAGGCGCGAGCGCCACTCCTCCAGCCAGGACTCACGCTGGTCGGCCGGCAGGCTCCCGACGCCGTTCCAGTCGTCGGGCAGGTTCTCGGCCAGGAAGGCACGCACCTTCTCCCGGTACGCCTCGGCCTCGTCGCTGTAGGTCGGATCCACTCGAGCTCTCCCCCTCCGTGCGGTGACCCGCCGCGGGCGCGAGCCTACCGATCCCGAGCGACGAGTGAGGTGGGGAGTCGACCTGGCCGGGAAGGGTCAGAAGTAGATGATGCGCTCGGCCCGCTCGACGACATCGTCGATGGGGTCGGTCCAGGCTCCGGTGGACATGTACTTCCAGCCGCCGTCGGCGACGATGAAGACGACGACCCCCGACTCGATGCTCGAGGCGACCTTCAGGCAGCCGGCGAGCGCCGCGCCGGCGGAGATGCCGGCGAAGATGCTCGCCTGCTCGGAGAGGAGGCGGACGCACTCGATCGACTCGCGGGGGCGCACGATGCGCTTGCCGTCGAGCAGTTCGGGGCCGCCCCACTTCTCGTACACCGGGGGGATGTAGCCCTCGTCGAGGTTGCGCAACCCCTCGACCCGCTCACCGATGGGCGGCTCGACCGCCAGCACCTTGATGTCGGGGTTCTGCTCCTTCAGGAACGTGCCGACACCCATCAGCGTGCCGCTCGTGCCGAGGCCGGCGACGAAATGGGTGATGTCGGGGACGTCGCGCCAGATCTCGGGGCCCGTGGTGTCGTAGTGGGCCTGGGGGTTGGCGTTGTTGGCGTACTGGTAGAGGAACGCCCAGTCCGGGTGCTCGTCGGCGAGCTGCTGGGCATGGCGCACCGCGCCGTTCGAGCCCTCGGCGCCCGGCGTGGTGATGATGTCGGCGCCGTAGATCTCGAGGAGCTGGCGACGCTCGACCGAGACGTTCTCTGGCATCACGATGGTGATCGGATAGCCCTTCAGCCGGGCGATGGCGGCGAGGGCGATGCCGGTGTTGCCCGAGGACGGCTCGATGATCCGCTTGCCCGGCGTGA
Organism: uncultured Iamiaceae bacterium; assembly: GCA_964488835.1. Lineage (GTDB taxonomy): Bacteria > Actinomycetota > Acidimicrobiia > Acidimicrobiales > SKKL01 > SKKL01. Next base: position 16,646 of record CAZAVX010000057.1, read on the forward strand.
GCGTGCCGTCGGCCTCGGCGGTCTCGATGAGCGACTTCGCGATGCGATCCTTCACCGAGCCGAACGGGTTCTGGCCTTCGAGCTTGGCCAGGATCCGCACCCCAGGGCTGGGGCTGAGCTGGCTCACGTCGACCATCGGCGTGTTCCCGATGAGATCGAGCACGGAGTTGTGCACCGACATGGGGCTGGCTCCTCGACTCCGCCCGGGGACGGATTGTTGACAGGACAGGTAGGGATTCTACCGGGTCAACCACCGAGGGTCCCCATGTTGTTCCCCCCGCCGGGGTCCTGTCGGCGAGTCTCGGCCGTCGAGGATCCTCAGCGCCCGAGCGGGACGATGGGTTCCTCGGTGATGGTGCCGTCGACGATGCGATAGCTGCGCGTGCTCGGCGCCTCGTCGCGGAGGCTGACGATGACGAAGTGCCACGCCGGGTCGAGCCACTCGGCCTGGGCCACGTCGGTGGGCGACGGGTAGGCGGTGGTGTGGGTGTGGGAGTGCATGACCCCGATGACGGCGAGACCTTCGGCCTCGGCGGCACGCTCGATCTTCAGCTGCTCGAGCCCGTCGATCGTGTAGATCTTGCTCGACGCGGCGACGTTGGTGGTGGGCTCGAAGCGCACGGCGCGGTTCTCGGCGGCGTGCCCGACGATGAGCCCGCACGCCTCGTTCGGGAGGCCGTCGTAGGCGTGGGCGACCATCTCGTCGATCAGGCGGGTCGGCGCATACAGCATGGCGCCGAGACTAGCGGTGGCTAGCCTGCGGCCCGTGGCCCAGAAGAAGGATGCGACCGGCAAGAAGCTCGTGGCGTCGAACCGGCGCGCCCGGCACGAGTTCGACATCCTCGACACCGTCGAGGCCGGGATCGTCCTGCGCGGCAGCGAGGTGAAGTCGCTGCGTGACGCCAAGGTGCAGCTCGCCGACGGCTTCGCCCGCATCGCCAACGGCGAGGCCTGGCTGCACGGGGTCCACATCAGCCCCTGGCTGTCGGCGGGGCTCTACGGCCGGCCCGACCCCGATCGGGTGCGCAAGCTGCTGCTCCACAAGTCCGAGATCCTCCGCCTCGGCTCCCGCCTCGACCAGGAGCCCTCGCTCACCCTCGTGCCGCTCTCGATCTACTTCAAGGACGGCAAGGCCAAGGTCGAGCTCGCCCTCGCCCGCGGCCGCCGCCAGCACGACAAGCGCCAGGCGATCGCCGCCCGGGAAGCCGACCGCGAGGCCCAGCGCGCCATGCGCGCCCGCACCCGCGACTGACCCCCCTCTGAGGCGCTGTTCAGCCGCTGCGCCCGCACCCCAGCGACCGATCCGCCCTCTGCGGCGCAGCTCAGCTTCTGCGCCGGCGACGACGGCGCCCGAACACCAGCAGCGCGACCACCAGGACCAGCTGGGCGCCGGTCACCAGACGCATGACGTCGAAGGCGGGGACCCAGGTGACGACACCGTCGCGGACGGAGTAGACGCCGAGCGGGCGGACCCGCACCCCGAACCCGAGCCCGCCACCGGAGCCCGCCCCATCGCCGTCGGGGCTCGTCCCCTCGCCGATGCCTCCACCGCCGCCACCTTGCACCGATGCCACGGGCACGAGCGTGGTGCCGTCGACCTCGTAGGCCTCGCCGAACACCTTCCGGACGGTGAGGATGTCCTCGACCGCGCCGAGTCGATCGAGCAGCCGCCCGACCTCGGCCGCGTCACGCTCGCCGTCCCGCGCCGTCCCACCTGGACCGCCGGTGCCGGTCACGTCGTTCGC
>CAZAVX010000058.1:0-12816 GCA_964488835.1 uncultured Iamiaceae bacterium
CGGAGGGGTCGATCACCGCGTCGCGCAGCGGATCGGACTCGATGTGCGCCGCGAAGAACCGGTCGAAAGCCTCGGCCATCATCTCGTCCTCACCGCGGGCCCAGGCGTCGGCGAACCGCGAGCTCGGCGCGTCGGCGTGCGCGGCCCCGGGGGTGAGACCCATGCCGATCAGGTCGGCGGGTGGCGGCGGTGGGGGAAGGATCGGACCCGCCACCTCGTCGAGCGCAGGTGCGGGGTTTCCGGCCGCGCGGCGGTGCGGGTCGGAGGTCGCGGCGTGGTCGGCCTCCTCCACCGGAGCCGCCGCCGGCAGGCCACGGGCGAGGAGGTCGCGGAGATCGCCCTCCCCGAGTCCCAGCTCCTTCACCCGCGCCTCGAGCTCGTTGCGCACCGACTCGAGCCCCATGGCCTCACAGGCCACGGCCATGCGCAGAGCATCGAGCTCGGACGCCTCGCGCTCGAGGGCCTTGCGCGCCTCGGCCGCCTCCACCTCTGCCTGAGCGCGGGCCTCCTCGATGATCTGTCGACCACGCGCTCGGGCGTCGTTCAGCAGGCCGTTCACCGTTCGCTGCCCGAGCGCGAGCAGGTGCGGCAGCGCCGCCTCGGCCTCCTCCGCCCGGCGCTCGGCCTCGGCGAGACGCTCCCGGAGCTCTTCCAGCTCACGCGCCTGGTCGTTCGGCTCGCCGAAGAGCCACGCGGCGGGCGGTGGGGTGCCGTTGTGCTGGGCGGCCCACCGGGCGAAGCGCGACCCGCGATGGGCGGAATCGTCCGGATCGGGCACGGCACTCATGCCATGTCTATTCGGCAGGATCGGCGCCAGGATTGAATTTCTCAGGGTGCGCGGCACAGCGGGAGGCCTCCGTCTCTGACGGCCCCTACCCGCGTGCGGCCAGTGTACGAGCGATCGCCCGAGAGGTGGTGGAGGTGACGCGCCGTCGCGTCAGGCGCCGCCGAACATCATCAACCACTGCTCGAGCGAGCTCGGGCGGAAGACGAAGTTCGTGCGCCGGGTCTCCCCCATCGGGGCCGACGGCTCGACCGAGTACTGGTGGCCGGGGAAGAGGACGGTGTCGTCGCTGACCTTCGCCAGGCGCTGGGTGAGGGAGTAGTAGAGCTCGGTGGCGTCGCCGCCCGGCAGGTCGGTGCGGCCGCATCCCTCGAGGAAGAGCGTGTCGCCCGAGACGAGTCGGCCGTCGACGAGGAAGCACTGGCTCCCGGGCGTGTGTCCGGGCGTGTGGATGAGCTCGATCGGGATGTCGCCGACGTGGACGAGATCGCCCGACTCGTGGGTGACGAGATCGGACGCCGAGGCCCCGGTGACGCGCATGACGCCCATCGCCTCGGGCTCCTGGATGTGGATCGGCACCGGGCGGTGGGCGAGCAGCTCGGCGACGCCCTGGATGGAGTAGCCCATCATCGAGCCGCCGACGTGGTCGGGGTGGTAGTGGGTGACGAGCGCGCCGGTGAGGGTGAGGCCCTCGGCGTCGACGAGGTCGCAGATGCCCGGGATGTCGTAGGCGGGGTCGACCACCACGACCTCGCCCGACTCCCGGTCGCCGATGAGGTAGACGAAGTTGACCATCTGGCGAGCGAGCGGGTCGGTGGCCGCGATGTCGCGGCCGGCGAGGAGCTGGCGGAAGTAGAGGCGGTCGTCCATCCCCTCAGCCTAGGAGCCGGGCTCGGCCTCCGACGGACCGGCGCACGGGCCCTTCTCCCCGGAACTGCGTGAGAACTGGCGCTCTGAGGCCCGGATTTCACGCAGATGTGGGAGGGGCCCGGGTTCGCCGGGACGCTCACTCAGCGGCGCCGGTCAGGCCAGGTCGCCGCCGTCGGGGTCGTGCGCGTCGGGACCGTGCTCGTGAGGATGCGAGTGGTCGTGGGAGTCGCCATGAGCGTGGGAGTGCCCCCCGAGGGGGGTGGGCTCGGTGACCGGGCCCTCGGGCAGCACGGCGGCCTCGGCCCGGGCGAGCACCTCACGGAGCGGCCGGCCGGTTGCCCGGGCGACGAACGCGGCGTCGTCGTGCTCGACCTTCACCCGCCCGGCTCCCACCTTCACCCGCACCGGATGGCCGTCGACCTCGACGACGCCCTCCGTGCGCGCGGCCGGCCACCGGTCGAGGGTCGTGCCCCGCACGCCGAGCGTGCCCGTCGCGTGGCGCATCACCGCGGCCACCTGGTCGACGAGCGCCGAATCGACGAGCGCGCTGACGATGTGCGCGGGCCGCCCCTTCTTCATCACCATCGGGGTGATCCACGCGTCGTGGGCGCCGGCGTCGAGCAGCGCGGCGACGGCGGACGCGAGCACCTCTCCGGTGGCGTCGTCGACGTTGGTCTCCAACAGCACGACCGGCTGGCCCCGGTGGAGGCTGTCGATGCGCTCGCCGATCACGACCTGGACGAGGTTGGGCCGGTCGTCGAGCTCACGGGTGCCGGCGCCGAAGCCCGCGCAGTCGACCTGCATGGGCGGCATCGGCCCCCACTCGACGGCGAGGGCGGCGACGATCGCCGCACCCGTCGGCGTCGTGAGCTCGTAGGGGAGGTCGAGCCCGTAGGTGGGTGCGCCGCGGAGCAGCTCGACGACCGCGGGCGGCGGGTTCGGCAGGATGCCGTGGGCGGCGCGGATCGTGCCGAGCCCGTTGGCGACGGGGCTCGACGCCACCTCGTCGACGCCGAGCACCTCGAGTGCCGCGCAGGTGCCGACGATGTCGACGATCGCGTCGATCGCGCCCACCTCGTGGAAGTGGACCTGCTCGCTGGGCTGGCGGTGGAGCCGGCCCTCGGCCTCGGCGAGCGCGGTGAACACGGCACGGGCCCGGTCGCGCACCCGGTCGGGAAGGGTGGCCTCGTCGAGCATGGCGAAGATGTGGGCAGCGGTGCGCACGACGTTGGTGGTCTCGGCGATGACGTGGGCCTTCGTGCCGCCGATGCCGTTGCGGAGCACGCCTTCGGCGTCGAGTCGCCAGCCGCTCACCGGGAGCCGCTCGCAGATGGCCCGCACCTCGGCGAGGTCGGCGCCCGCGTCGAGGAGCGAGCCGAGCGCCATGTCGCCGGCGATGCCGCCGAAGCAGTGGAACCAGGCGACCCGGCGCCCGGGCCCGCCCCCGCGGTGGCTGCTCATGCTCGAGCTGCGCGGGGCAGCATGCGCGAGACGGCCATCGCCGCGCCGAACCCGTTGTCGATCCCGACGACGGTGATGCCCGCCGCGCAGCTGGCGAGCATGCCGAGCAGCGCGGTGACCCCGTCGAGACCGGCGCCGTAGCCCACGCTGGTGGGCACCGCCACGACGGGCGCCGCGGCGATGCCGCCGACGACGCTCGCGAGGGCGCCTTCCATGCCGGCGACCACGACGACCGCGTCGGCGGTGGTGACGGCATCGAGCTCGGCGAGGAGGCGGTGGAGTCCGGCCACGCCGACGTCGGTGACGAGGCGCGCGTCGAAGCCGAGGGCGCCGAGGGTGGCGACGCACTCGTCGGCCACCGGCAGGTCGGCGGTACCGGCGGTGAGCACCGCGACGCGCTCGTCGCGGGAGGGCGCGGGGCGCCACACCACGGTGTGACCCGACGTGGAGCCGCCGGCCACGAGCGCCGCCGGGTGCTCGGCGACCGCCGCCTTCACCTGGGCGTCGTCGGCCCTGGTGAGCACGACCGGACCTCCCTCGTCGTCGGCGAGCATCTCGCTGACGATGCGCACGCACGCCTCGGGCGTCTTGCCCGGTGCGTAGATCGCCTCGACCATGCCCTGGCGCACCGCACGGTGGTGGTCGATCTTCGCGATGCCGATGTCGGCGAAGGGGAGCCGGGCGAGGCGGGCGACGGCGTCGTCGGGGTCGACCTCACCCGAGCGCACCTGGTCGAGCAATGCCCGAAGGGCCTCGGCATCCACCTCACTATCCTGGCTCCCCGTGACGCCTCCCGCCGCATCGCCCGCGCCCCAACCGCCAGTCGACGCCACGAGCATCGCCTACCTGGGGCCGGAGGCGACCTTCACCCAGGAGGCCCTGCTGTCCCAGCCCGACCTCGCCGCGCTGAAGGCGACGGCCATGCCGACGATCTCCGACGTGCTCGCGGCCACCGCGGGCGGCATGGTCGACCTCGGGTTCGTACCGATCGAGAACGCCATCGAGGGGACGGTCACGGTCACGCTCGACACGCTGGCCTTCGAAGCCGACCTGCTCATCCAGCGCGAGGTCGTCATCGACGTGTCGCTCAACCTCCTCGGCCTGCCCTCCGCCGAGCTCGGCGACATCGAGCGGGTGTCGTCCTACCAGGTGGCCACTGCGCAGTGCCGCAACTTCCTGCTCAACCAGTTGCCCGGGGCGCGCACCGAGGCCGCGAACTCCACCGCCGAGGCGGCGCGCATGGTGGCCGAGGGCGGCGACCCGACGATGGCAGCGATCGGTACGGCCCTCGCTGCCGAGGTCTACGGGCTGAAGGTCCTCGCCTCGGAGATCGAGGACCATCCCGACAACCAGACGCGCTTCGTCGTCGTCGCCCCCCGAGGTGTGCCCGCACCCACCGGCCACGACAAGACCTCGATCGTCATCTTCCAGCGAGCCGACCGGCCGGGCAGCCTGCTGTCCATCCTCCAGGAGTTCGCCGCCCGGGCCATCAACCTCACCAAGCTCGAGTCCCGACCCACGAAGAAGGGGCTCGGCGACTACTGCTTCATCATCGACCTCGAGGGTCACATCGCCGACGAGCTGGTGGCCGACTGCCTCCGCGACCTGAAGAGCAAGCAGGCCGAGGTGAAGTTCCTCGGGTCGTACCCGGCGGCGGGCGAGAACGGTCACCAGGTGCGGCGCGACGCCGAGGCGTCGTGGCGGAAGGCCGACGAGTGGGTGCGCGACCTCCGCGGGCAGGTGCAGGGCTGATCGCCCGCCGGTTCCAGGGGCGGGTGCCGTGACGCTCCTCGACGCCGCCGTCCACGTCGCCGCGCTGGTGCTCGCCGTCGCGGGGGTGGCGAAGCTCACCGATCCCCGGCCGGTCACCCGTTCGCTGGCCGCCGCAGGGCTGCCGTCCTCCCCATTGGTCGGCCGGCTGATCGGCACGGGCGAGGTGGTGGTGGGCGGTGGTGCGCTCGCCGTCGGAGGCCGGCTCGCGGCCGTGGCGCTCGGCGCCTGGTACGTCGCGTTCGTCGTCTACCTCGTGTCGAACCGGCTGCGCGGGCTCGACGTGCCGTGCGGCTGCATCGGTGAGAGCGACCGTCCGGCAGGCCCGGCACACCTCGTCGTCGACCTCCTCGCCGGCACGGTGGCGTTCGCCGCCGTCGCCCGGCCGGTGGCCGGCGCGGCGGACTGGCTCGACGAGGGCGGGCTCGGCATCGCCGTCCTGGTGGCGATCGTGGCGATCAGCGCGGCGATCGTCACCCTGGTCCTCCGGGAACGCTAACCGTACGGCGTAGGGTGCCGACGTGGCTTCCATGCCCCGCCCCTCGGTGAGTCGTCCCAACGGGTTGCAGGTGTCGATCGGCGGTCGACTGGTGCTGTCGGCGAGCAGCATCGGCGCGGTGATCGCCGCGCTGCTCATCGCCTGCCTCATCGTGCTCGCCTGGCTCGTCAACTACGCGGCCGGCGGCACGGTGTCGGTCGCCCCCCACCTCTTCTACATCCCGGTGGTGCTCGCCGCGGTGCGGTTCGGACGGCCCGGTGCCGTCGTCGCCGGGGTCGCGGCCGGGGTGATGTGCGGACCGGTCCTCCCCCTCGACGTCGACGAGGGCACCCGGCAGGAGACGCTCAGCTGGATGCTGCGGGGCGGCGCGTTCATCGTCGTCGGACTCATCGTCGCGTTCTTCGTGCACCACGCGAAGGTGTCGATCGGTGACGAGCTCGCGAAGTTCGCCGTCCGGCGGGATCTCCGCAGGGCGCTCGACTCCCGGCACCTCCACGTCGCGCTCCAGCCGATCGTCGATCTCCGCACCGGCCACACGATGGGCGCCGAGGCGCTCATCCGCTGGAACGACCCCGAACGTGGGGCGCTCTCACCCGCCCAGTTCGTGCCCGCGGTCGAGGCGGCCGGGGCGGCCGGGCTCATCTCCCAGTTCGTCCTCCACGAGGTCGCCCAGCTGCTCGGCGAGTGGCGTCGCAGCGGTCTGATCACCAGGGACCAGCCGTTCAAGATCGCCGTCAACATCTCCGCCGCCGAGCTGCGCGACGACCGGCTCGAGGCCCTCGTCCGCGATCTCGTCGTGCGCGAGCTGGTCCCCGCCGACTGGCTGAACCTCGAGCTGACCGAGACGGCGCTCATCGCCGACATGGATCGCGCGATCCAGGGCCTCCAACGCCTCCGGGGCATCGGCGTGCGCATCTCCGTCGACGACTTCGGGGCCGGCGAGTCGTCGCTGCGCTACCTCCACCGCTTCCCGATCGACACGATCAAGATCGACCGGTCGTTCATCCAGACCCTCGTTGACGACGACGACGGCCGGTTCATCGTGAAGTGCGTGATCGACCTCGCCCACAAGATGGGGCTGCGCTCGGTCGGCGAAGGGGTCGAGACCGAGGACCACGCCCAGATCCTCTCCACGATGGGATGCGACCTCGCCCAGGGCTACCACTTCGCGAAGCCGCTCAGCCCGCCGGCCTTCGAGGCCCACCTCCGCGCCCAGGCCCGCGGCACCGCCCCCGCCTGGACCCCCCGCCCCTGACCCCCCCAATGCATTGAGCCCCTCCCCCGGCCGGGCTCGCCCTTCCCACTTCCCTCTTCCCTCTGGCCCGCATGGGCGGAGTTTCGTCCCCCTGTAGGACGAAACTCCGCCCATCGGCCTCGGGCCACCTGGTCCCACCCAGCCGACCACGCCCGGTCCCCACGTCGTCGGGTCGAGTCGGGCTCGCGTATCGTTGGCGCCGGAGGGATGGCAGAGCGGACGATTGCGACGGTCTTGAAAACCGTTGAGGGGCAACCCTCCGGGGGTTCGAATCCCCCTCCCTCCGCTCGGCCTCGACGGCTGCACTAGCATCGTCGAGTCACGTGGAGAGGTGCCGGAGTCTGGTCGAACGGGCCTCCCTGCTAAGGAGGTGCTGGGGGTAACCCTGGCCGTGGGTTCGAATCCCACCCTCTCCGCTGAACCTCGCCCCCGGTGCACCCGGGGGCGAGCGTGCTTTTCGCCCCGAGCGGCGTTACTAGGCGCGGGTAGGTCGTATGGCCTACGCTTCCGTGACATCGGGCGCGTAGGTCAAAAGAACCAGTCGGGGCTCAACCGACGTCCACCTCGGTCCGATGTACGTAGTACAGGAATGAGGGACGGGCACGTGGCCATCGAGCGGGACGCACCACGAGGAGACGCCGAAGCTGGCACCTCCGGCGCGCTCGGCCTCCCCGACCTCGACCTGCCCGATCTCGACCAGCCCGCCCAGAGCGGCACGCAGGTCGACTCGGCGCTCGACGCGATCGCCGACGACGCCAGCGCGCTGAACACGGCGCTGGCCGGCTCGGGCGACGACCTGCCCCGGGTCTCACGTCTCGACTACGGACGGCACCTCCGCGTACTCCTCGTCGAGGCCGACGACGAGCAGGCCACCGCGCTCGAGCGGGCCGCCGATGAGAGCGTGCTCGACATCCACGTCGAACGGGTGGCCAGCATCGAGGCCACCCTCTCCCGACTCGAGCGCACCAGCGCCCCCCTCCTCCGCAAGCCACTGCCCGACGTCATCGTCCTCTCACTCCCCACCGCCGACGCCCACCACCTCCTCGAGGTGCTCCAGCTCGACGAGCGGTTCGATGCCATGCCGATCATCGTCCTGAACGACACGGCCGACCCCGCGGCGGAGCGGCGGGCCTTCTCCCTCGGGGCCACCGCCCACCTCGTCACCCCCCGCCGCGACTACGAGCGGGTGGCGCTGATGCACGCCCTTCCCGACTTCATCCCGCGGGCCCGGGCCGTGCACGCCCACCTCGAGTCGCACCGCCGCTGATCACCGACCGGATCGGCCGGTTCGGCCGCACCGTCCGGGCCGACCACACGTGCCACACGGCGGCCGGAGCGATCACCCGTCGGCGGAGGCCCGACCGATCGCGGGGTCGAGGAACCGGTTCGTCACCAGGTCGGCGGCACGCAGGTCCTCGTTGCGGCCGGCGAGCGCGGCGGCACGATCGAGGAACCGGTCGAGGCGGTCGAGGTCGAAGCCGCCGATGACCCCGTCGCTCGACGGCGCCATGATGCCGACCTCGAGGTAGTGGTCGACGATCCAGAGCGCATGATCGGCCTCGTAGGACCATCCGTCGTCGTAGCGACCGAGCAGCGAGCGGATGTGGTCGAGCGCCTCGTCGGGATCGGCCTGGAACTGCAACATCGACTGCTGGAGCATCGGCACCAGCTCCTCGAGGCACTCGGCGTGCTCTTCGAGTACCTCGGGGGTCACGGCGAGCACCTCGGCGTAGGGCTCCCACCCGGTGTCGTGCAGCAGCTCGTAGCGCAACGGCCGCGCCCACTCGTCGATGACGTGCTCGTAGAGGTACGCGTCGGCGGCGAATCCCTGCTGGGCGATCGTGCCCTGCATCTCGACGAACCGGTCGGGCCGCCCGTTGTGGTTGAAGCTGACCTGCGCCTCGTCGACGATGCCCGCGTCGATCAGGTGGTCGAGGAAGAGGCCCGGGCCGAACGTGCTCACCTCGACGCTGTCGGGAAGATCGGCGATGTGCTCGACGTCGTAGGTGGCGGGATCCCACACCACCGCGTGCGGGTCGACCTCCAGCATCGTGAGGACCCCCACCGTGGGATAGCGGCGGCCGGTGCGCAGCTGCTGGTCGGAGGCGACCAGACCGGCGAACAGTTCGGGCTCCTCGTGCAGCAGTCGCGGCACGTCGGTGTGGGCGATGGCGGCACCGCCACTGCGGATCTCGAGGACGATCCCCTGGTCGACCCCGTCGAACTCGAGGCGGGCCTGCACGATGCCGTCCTCGGCGGTGACCACCTGGTGGTCCCGGTCGAGCAGCGCGTAGAGCGGACCCTGCTCGACGAGCGGGTACCAGTCGGCCTGGATCACGAGCGGGTCGGGGCACACCCCGGTGAGGGGACCGGCCGGCCCCTCGAGACCGCCGCCCGACTCGCAGCCGGCCACCACCAGCGCGGCGGCGCACGCCGCCGCCCACACCCGTCGGCTCACGCTTCGTACCGGTTCCTGCCCCGCTGCTTCGCGAGGTAGAGCTTGCGGTCGGCGTGGCCGAACAGCGCGTCGACGCTCATCCCCGGCTCCCACTGCGCGCCGCCGATGCTCACCGTGCACGGCGGCGGACCGCCCGCGTCGGGCACGTCGAGCTGCTCGGTGGCGCGCCGGATGCGCTCGGCGAGGACACCGGCATCGTCGCGGCCCGTCTCCGGCAGGAGGATCGCGAACTCCTCGCCACCCATCCGGGCGAGCCGATCGGAGGCCCGCAGGTGGCCTTGGCATTCCTCGGTGAAGGCGACGAGCACCCGGTCGCCAGCGAGGTGCCCGAAGTTGTCGTTGATCGACTTGAAATGGTCGAGGTCGAGCATCAGGAGGCTGAGCTCCCTGCCGTACCGCTCGCTGCGCTCGATCTCCTCGGCGACGAGCGTGAGGAACCGGCGTCGGTTGAGCGCGCCGGTGAGATCGTCGGTGGAGGCGAGCACCTCGAGACGTTCGAGGGCGCGCCGCTGCTCGGTGACGTCCTGGACGATGGCGAGGTCGAGGATCCGGTTGCCGAGACGCATCGGCGTGGAGTGGATCTCGACGAGACGCTCCTCGCCGCTCTTCAACACCTGGCGCTCGTCGATGACCGTCGTACCACCGGCCCGCACGGCCTCGACCCGCTTCACCAGCTCGTCGTGATCGTGGACGGTGAGCTTGTGGAGCGCGAGGCCCGCCATCTCCTGTCGCGTGTACCCGTAGAAGCGGGCCGCCGCCTCGTTCGCCTCGGCGAGCACCAGCGTCTCGGGCTCGACGAGGTACATGATCGCGCTGCTGTTCTCGAACAGGTCGCGAAACATCGCCTCGCTCTCCATCAGCGCGACCTGCGAGCGGACGCGCTGGAGCGCCACCCCGACGATCTGCGCGCACCGGGAGAGGAAGTCCCGCTCGTCGCTCGACAGCTCGGCACCTTCGGGGAGCCCCACGGTGAGCGACCCGATGAGGCGCTCCTCGGGAGCGAGCGCGAGCGACAAGCCGGCCTCGAAGGTGGGTTCGATGCGCCGCAGCTCGTGGATGAAAGCCGGGTGGTCGGCGCCCGGCTCGACGGACCGGCGGCTGGAGTTGAGCCCCATCACCCAGTTCGGGAGGCTGCGCAGCGAGATGAGGGGCAACGCCACCTCGGTGGTGTCGGGGACCCGCGGGTTCACCCAGCGCGCCCGGCGCACGATCGCCGCGCCGTCGGACTCCACCTCGTGGATGACGACGAAGCACGCCCCGAGCGAGTGGCCGAGGCTGGCGACCACCTCGTCGAGCCGCGAATCGAGCTCGCCGGGAGGGGCCGACTGGAGCGAGAGCGCCGCCATGACGAGCGCGTGCGAGCGGCGAACCACCCGAGCCGCGTCGAGGTCGGCCTCGTGGCGCCAGTCGACGTTGCGGAGACCGAGCACGAAGTGGGTCGAGCCGGGGATCGACGCACCGGTGATCTCGACCCAGACGAGCGATCCGTCGCGGCGGACGAGCCGCAGCGAGACCGGGGCCGGCCCCTCCTTCGCGGTGAGCGCCGCGAGCCGTTCGGTGGCGTCGATGCGGTCGGGTTCGTTGACCCACTCGAGGCCGGAGGTGCCGATCAGCTCGGTGGGCGAGTCGAGCTTCACCAGGTTCGCCGCCGCGATGTTCGCGCTCGTGATCACGAGTCGTTCGTCGACCACCACGATGGCGTCGGAGAAGACGTCGAGGACGACGCCTGGGTCGTCGGCGAAGCTGCTCAAGGTGTGCGGGCCTCCAGAGGCGGTGCGACCCGGGGGCCTCTCCACCCTTCCGGAGCGGGTCGCTGGCCCACCACGCTAGGGGATCACCGTGCCCCTGACGCGCCGGAGGGGCCCACACCACCACGGGCGGGCCCCTCCGGGCGACAGGAGACAGGTCCGGGCCAGGTCAGATCCTGGCGCGACCCCTGCTCGCAAGGCCCATGACACCGCTGATGACGAAGAGCGCCAGTGCGATGACGACGAGCCAGAACAGGCCCTCGACGAACAGCCCGACACCGCCGAGCAAGAGAGCGAGGAGCAAGATGGCAAGGACGAGTCCCATGGAAAGCCTCCGGGATCGGGGGACGACACGCTGCGGGGAGGTGCAGGTGCGAAGGATGTGCCCCACCTCCTTCCCCCGTTGCCGGGACGCGAAACACCGGCCTGTCCGGGTATCGTGCGGTGCTGGACTGCCAACACCGACGAAGGTGGAGCGAGGCACGAATGGACATCACAGTCGAAGGCGATGGCGCCCTCACCACCGTGAAGGTGGCGGGCGAGGTCGACGCACACAACTGCGGAGAGCTCGGAGAGGCCATCCTCGCTGCTGCGACGGGCGACGGACCCAAGGTGGCCGTCGACGCGAGCGAGCTCGGCTTCATCGACTCGTCGGCCATCAGCGAGCTCCTGCGGGTGCGCAACGAGCTCGAGGAGCGGGGAGGCAGCCTCACCATCGAGAACGCGAGCTCCACCGTGAAGCGGGTGCTCGAAATCACCGGGCTGCTCGACACCTTCGGCGTCACCTGACGCCCCCCGGCGCCCCCCGCCACCCCATCCACCAGTCAACGAGAGGACCGTCGACATGGCTGCCGACCCCGTGACCCTGCGCTTCGCCGCCACCACCGAGCGCGTGCGACTCGCCCGGTCCCTCGTCGCCACGCTGGCCGACAGCGCGGGCTTCGACTACGACGACGTCGAAGACCTGCGCATCGCGGTCGACGAGCTGTGCTTCCTCGTCCTCGACTCGATGCCGGCCACCGCCGAGCTCGAGCTCGTCGCCCGCTCCGAGCCGGGCGACATCGACGTCGAGGGCACGCTGCACGGCGCCGACGGTGCCCGCCCCGCCGAACCGTCGGAGATCTCCACCCAGATCCTCTCCACCGTCGTCGACACCTACGAGCTGAACCTCGAGGGCACCCCGAGGTTCCGCTTCCGCAAGTCGAAGTCGTGACCCGATCCGAGGCCACCGCCGGGTTCGACGCCGACTCGGCCTTCGTCGAGTACCGGCGCACGAAGGACCGGGCGCTGCGGAACCAGATCATCGAGCACCACCGCGACGTCGCCGAGCGGGTGGCACGCCGGTTCCCGAACCGCAGCCTCCCGTGGGACGACGTGTTCCAGGTGGCCCAGCTCGGCCTGCTGAAGGCCGTCGAGCGGTTCGACCCCGAGAAGGGGTTCAAGTTCTCGACCTTCGCCGAGCCCACCATCAGCGGCGAGCTGAAGCGGCACTTCCGCGACCACTCATGGGACGTGCGGGTTCCCCGTCGGGCCCACGACCTCCAGCAGGCGGTGAAGCGAATCGTAGAGGACCTCACCCACGAGCTCGACCGGGCGCCCACCATCAGCGAGATCGCCGATCGGCTCGACGTCACCACCGACGACGTGATGATGGCGATGGAGGCCGACTCGGCCCGACGTGCCACGTCGCTGTCGGCACCGGTAGGGGGCGACGCTGACGGCGCGCCGCTGTCCGAACAGCTGGGCGGCACCGACGCGGTGCTCGAACGGGCGGCCGACCGGGTCACGCTCGTCGACCTCGTCGCCAACCTGCCCGAGCGCGAGCGCGAGCTCATCCGGCTGCGGTTCGAGGAGAACCTCTCCCAGTCCGAGATCGGCGAGCGGCTCGGGGTCAGCCAGATGCACGTGTCGCGCCTGTTGCGCAAGACCCTCACCGAGTTGCGCGGGCACCTCGGCGAGGCATAACCGGGC
>CAZAVX010000058.1:12916-17975 GCA_964488835.1 uncultured Iamiaceae bacterium
CCGAGTTGCGCGGGCACCTCGGCGAGGCATAACCGGGCGGAACCGGCCCGGCCATCGAGGCCTCGCCGGCCGTGCGTCAGCCGCCGACGGGGTTGCCCTCGGCGTCGATCTGGCGCACCGACGCCGCGCCCGAGTCGGCGAGCACGCCGTGGGCGGTGTCGAACAGCTCGCGGTCGTCGGTGTGCACGCCGACGACGATCCGGCCGTCCTTCAGGTCGACGAACGCCTGCTCCCAGGCCATCGAGGCCGGGGTCGTGGACACCGCGCCGGCGAAGCCGCCGACACCGGTGCCGGCGAACGCGCCGCCCGCGGCCACCGCGACGATGCCGGCACCGATCGCCACGCCGACCCCCGGGATGGCGAGGGCCACGGCCGTGGAGCCGAGCGCGCCGGCGACCGCCCCGATGGCGGCACCCTTGGCGGCGTTCGCGCCGATGTCGGAGAACATCTCGGAGTCCTTGTCGACGGTGGTGACCATCGTCGACTCGGAGCCGACGTCGACGTTGTCGGCGGTGTCGAGGGCGAGCACGGAGATGTGGTGGGCCTCGAGGCCCTGGCGCTCGAGGGCGACGATGGCGTGGCGGGCGGCGTCGGGGTCGTCGTAGGCGGCGAAGACGTTCAACGACTGGAGCGGGGGCAACTCGACGCGCTCGGGCGCAGCGGCCTCGAGCTGCTCGTCGGACGTTTCGCCCCCGACGTTCTCGGCCGCGTCGCGAGCAGTGGGATCAGACACGTGATTCCTCCTCGAACCGTGTGTCGGAAACACCTACCCGTCGGGCGACCCGACAAACGCGGAGCCAACCGGAGCGGGGCCACGCCGGGCCGGCGCGACGTCGTCAGCGGTCGAGGATCGCGAGGTCGACCTCGGGCAGGGCCTGGGCCAGCTCGAGCACCGGCTCGAAGAGGTCGCCGTACTCGTCGATGCGGTCGAGCACCTCGTCGGTGGTGAACGCGAGGGGCGTGCCTTCCGCCATCTCCTCGACCTCCGACCAGTCGAGCGGTGTCGAGACGGTGGGGCGCTGACGGGCCCGCACCGAGTACACGGCCACGGTGGTCTTGTGGACGTGGTTCTGACTCCAGTCGATGAAGATCCGGTTCGTCCGGGCCTGCTTCGCCATCACCGTCGTCACCCTGGCCGGCGCATCGGCCTCCAGCTCCTTGCCCACCGTGAGGGCGTAGGCGCGGGTGTGCTCGTAGGTGGGCCGCGCCTGCTTCCGCCCCGCCCGGGGGGCGCCGTTGATCGGCACGTAGAGCTGGAGGCCCTTCGACCCCGAGGTCTTCGCCCAGCACTCGAGGTCGTCGTCGGCGAGGCGGGCGGCGAGGTCGAGGGCGAGTCGGGCGCAGTCGGTGATGTCGGTGCCGGGCCCGGGGTCGAGGTCGAACACCATGGCGGTGGGGTGCTCGAGGTCGGTGCCCACGTGCAACGGTGCGTGCAGCTCGATGGCCGCGAGGTTGGCGGCCCACACGAGCGACGGGGCGTCGGCGAACGCGCAGTAGTCGATCCCGTCGTCGGCCCCGTCGCCAGGGCCGGGCACGACCTGCACCCAGTCGGGACGGTGCGAGGGGCAGCGCTTCTCGAAGAACGAGTTCCCCTCGACCCCGTCGGGGAAGCGGATGCGGGTGATGCCGCGCCCCGCGAGATGGGGCAGCAGGGTGGGAGCCACCCGCGCGTAGTAGTCGATGAGGTCCCCCTTGGTGAACCCCGTCTCGGGGAACATCACCTTGTCGAGGTTGGAGAGGCTCAGCTCCCGACCCTCGAAGGTGACCTTGGTGCGGGTGGCCACCGCGGATCAGGCGGACTTGCGGGCCGACCCCGACGACGCCTTGCGCTTCGCCGGTGCCTTCTTGGCGGGGGCCTTCTTGGCCGACGCCTTCTTGGCGGAGGCCTTCTTGGCCGGAGCCTTCTTCGTCGACGTCGACGACTCCTGGTCCGACGCAGCCGGGTGGCGGCCCTTGGCCTCGCGCCGGTTCTTCACGCTGGCCTCGAGCGCTGCCATGAGGTCGACGACCTCGCCACCGACGTCCTGGGGCTCGGTGGCGGTGACGACGCGGTCGTCGCCGCTCGCCTTGCGGTCGATCAGTGCGAGGACCTGCTCGCGATGGGTGTCCCGGTACTTCTCGGGCTCCCACTCGTCGAGGAGCGACTCGAGCAGCTGGGCGGCGAGGGCCATCTCCTTGTCGGACACCTCGACACCCTCGAGCGCCTCGAAGCCGGGCAGCTCCGCAGGGTCGACGAGCTCGTCGGCCCAGTTCATCGTCGACATCACGAGCCGACCGTCGACCGAGCGGATGGCGGCGAGCTGTTGGCGCGACCGCATCACGAACCGGGCGATGGCCACCTGCTGGCGGTCAGCCATCGTCTGGGCCAGCAGCGCGTAGGGCTTCACCGTGGAGGGGTCGGGGGCCAACCAGTAGGGACGGTCGAAGTACAGGGGATCGAGCTCGGCGAGGTCGACGAACTCCTCGATCTCGATCGTGTGCTCGGCCTTGGGGTCGAGCGCCTCCAGCTCGTCGTCGTCGACGAGGACGTAGTCGCCGGGACGGATCTGGTAGCCCTTCGCGATGTCGGCGCGATCGACCTCGGAGCCGTCGGCCTCCGACACGAGGCGCTGGCGGACGCGCGAGCCCGTGCGGCGGTCGATCTGGTTGAAGCGCACCGTCTTCGACGAGACGGCCGTGAACAGCTTCACGGGGATGCTGACCAGCCCGAAGCTGATCGCTCCACTCCACACTGCTCGGGGCATTACCGATCCTCCTGGCGCGGCCGAGAGGTCAGACCGCAACGTGTACGGCCCTCTACCCCGTGATCCCGGGGGTCAACACTCTACGTCCGCGTGTGATTTGTCAACCGATCCGACCTGTCGGGATGGGGACTGCGGCGGTTTCGCGAACTCATCGGTCGGGTAGCGGGGGTGCCATGTCTTCGCCTGCGTCGCGCCCGGGTGCCGGCACCGCCACTGTGGTGCCGCCCGAGCCTCCCACCAAGCCACCTCCGCCGATCGATCCCCCGCCTACTCAGCCGCCCCCGCCGGTGCAGCCGCCCCCGGTTCCCGGGGAGCCCTCGCCCGATCCCACCCAGCCGCCGGTTCCCGGCGAGCCTCCGCCGCGAGACCCCGGCCCGCTCGACCCTCCGGGCCCGGACGAGCCGACGCCCGCCGACCCGCCCCCGCCGCCTCCGGTCCCCGACCCGTCGCCCATGTGACCGAATTGGGTCCGTCGAGCGGTTTGGCCCCTCGGTCGCTCGGGGTACGGGATCGGCGACGACGAAAGCAGGATGAACATGATTCGCGATCCCCGGACTACGGCTCCTGAGAACGCCGCCACCGACCCGGCCGACACCCCGCTCCTCGCGGTCCTCCGCGATTTCGAGCGCGAGGGGTTCACGGCCCAGTTCGACAGCCGAGACGGGGGGATCGTGCACTGCTTCGCCTGCGGCGCCGACCACCGCGCCGCGGCCTGCCACCACGGCGACATCGTCCGCCTCGAGGGGGCGTCCGACCCCGCCGACATGTTGGCGGTCATCCCCGCTCGCTGCCCGAACTGCGGCAGCCTCGGGGTCCTGGTCGCCACCTATGGCCCCGACTCCAGCGCGGCCGATGCCGAGGTGCTCCGCGAGTTGGACCGAGCTCCCGCTGGGAGGGAGGACGGTGCATGAGTGCTGAGGCACCGCATCGTCTCGTCGACCCGCGATCCGGTCGGGTCATGAGCCCGCCGCTGTCGCTGCGGCTCGACGCGGTCGTCGACTCCGTACCCGTCGCCCGCCACCGAGTCGGTTCGTGGCTGAGCGCCGTCCAGGTCCCGACCTGGCTGCGCGACGAGCTGGCGCTCGTCGTCACCGAGCTCGTCACCAATGCGGTCGAGGCCTCGCCCGGCCCCAATGCCGTCATCGACCTGCGGGCCGAGATCCACGACGGGGAGCAGGTGGTGATCGTGGTCGCCGACCGTGGCGAGGGGTTCGCCCTCACGACGTCGCCCGAGCTTCCCGGCGGCACTGCCATCCGCGGTCGCGGCCTGCCCATCGTCACCACGCTGATGGACGACCTCGAGGTGCGCCGCGTCGACGGCCGCACCGAAGTCACCACCGTGCGCGCCCTCCCCTGATCGACGTGCGCCGGCTCGGCCGTGCGCACCGCGTCGCCGTGGCCCCCGGCTCCGCCCGCCGGGGGTCACGGTTCATCTCCGAGCCTTTCCCGGGCAGTTGCGCTGCCGATCATCTCTGTGGCCCGCCGCCGTGAGTCGTACGCTCGTCGGCGCGGAGCCAGCAGCACCGACAACCGAGGTGAAGATGGACGAGCGTCGTATGGGGCAGAGGGTGTCCCCGACCGACTTGACCGTCCTGTGGTGTGCCCCTGGAACGAAGGTGGGCGCCCGCCGGGCGAGCAAGCGGCCGTCGGTCGCGCGCGTCGTCGATCTCTCCCAGAGCGGTGCGCAGGTGGTCGCCGGCGCCGACGATCGCATCCAGCGGGGCACGACGCTCGACATCCAGCTCCGCGACGTGTGGTGCGAAGTGCGGGTCCGATGGGTCGGGCCGACCACCATCGACGGTGTGCTCGCCTACGGCATCGAGTTCGTCGCGCCCGACCCCGCCATGGTCGAGGCCGTCACCTCGGTCATCCGCGAGTGCTACGAGCGGGACGGCCTCGAGCTGCGGCCACCACCCATCGCCCGTAAGACCGGCTGGTAGCGCCGGCGTCCGGCAGGGGCGGGCGCCGGGACGCCGGGGCGGTTCACGTTGCCGGGCACCACCCGTGTTCGCCTACACTCTGAATCCCTGCGCTCGTAGCTCAGCTGGATAGAGCATCTGACTACGGATCAGAAGGTCGGGAGTTCGAATCTCTCCGAGCGCGCCACCCGCGTCCAGGCCTCCGGGCCTGGACGTCGTCGGTTTCGGGGCCGGACAGCCACCGGCCGTGTGGTGGACGACGCCGATCACGCGTTCTGGCCACGGATCGGTGCGGTGAGCGCACCGTTCTCGCGCCAGACCGCGAGCATCGGCATCCAGCGCCCACCGCACCTGGCCGGCGGGCCGGCGCGCAGGCCGGTTGAGGCCGGTCGAGGG
>CAZAVX010000059.1:0-17695 GCA_964488835.1 uncultured Iamiaceae bacterium
GAGGACGTCGAGAACATCCTCCTCAAGCTCATCCAGGCCGCCGACTTCGACACCAAGCGGGCCGAGACCGGCATCGTCTACATCGACGAGATCGACAAGATCGCCCGCAAGAGCGAGAACCCCTCGATCACCCGCGACGTGTCGGGCGAGGGCGTGCAGCAGGCGCTCCTCAAGATCCTCGAGGGCACCACCGCCTCGGTGCCCCCGCAGGGCGGCCGCAAGCACCCCCACCAGGAGTTCATCCAGATCGACACCACGAACATCCTGTTCATCTGTGGTGGGGCCTTCGCCGGCATCGAGAAGATCATCGAGAACCGCATCGGCAAGAAGGGCATGGGCTTCGGTGCCGAGCTGCGCACCCGCGACGACGACCTCGGCACGCTCGTGTCCCAGGTGCTGCCCGAGGACCTGCTGAAGTTCGGGCTCATCCCCGAGTTCGTCGGCCGGCTGCCGGTCATCGGCCCGGTCTCGAACCTCGACCAGGAGGCGCTCATCCGCATCCTCTCCGAGCCGAAGAACGCGCTGGTCAAGCAGTACCAGCTGATCTTCGAGCTCGAGGACGTCGAGCTCGAGCTCACCCCCGACGCGCTCGAGGCGGTCGCCGACCAGGCTCTGCTCCGCGGCACGGGTGCGCGTGGCCTGCGGGCCATCCTCGAAGAGGTGCTGCTCAACGTGATGTACGACCTCCCGAGCCGCGACGACGTCGGCAAGTGCGTCATCGACGCGTCGGTCGTGCTCGAGAAGGTGAACCCCACGCTCGTCCCCCGCGGCGAGGTCACCCGCCAGCAGCGGCCGCGGCGCGCCGCGTCGTGAGCCGGGGCACCCAGCCGGCCGCCCGCGCGGCCCTCCCCGAGGTCGTCTCACCGCGGTGAACCATCGCGAGGCGCTCGCCTGGCTCGATCGCCACATCAACCTGGAAGCCAACGCCGGACGGCCCCAGGGGGCGTCGCTCGCCCGCATGTGGCGGCTCGCCGACGTGCTCGGCGACCCCCAGCAGGCCTACCCGTCGCTCCATCTCACCGGGACGAACGGCAAGGGCTCCGTGGCGCGGATGACCACCACCCTCCTCGCCACCTCCGGTCTCAAGGTCGGCACGTTCACCAGCCCGCACCTCGAGCGCATCAACGAGCGCATCGCGGTCGACCTCGAACCGGTCTCCGACGACGAGCTCGCCGCCGCCCTCTCGTCGGTGGCCGCCGTCGAGCCGCTCATCGACGGACCGCCCTCGCACTTCGAGATCCTCACCGCCGCGGCGTTCGCCCACTTCGCCGACGTCGCCGTCGACGTCGCGGTCCTCGAGGTCGGGCTGCTCGGCCGGTACGACTGCACGAACGTCGTCGACGCCGACGTCGCAGTGCTCACCCGGGTGGCGGCCGACCACACCGACCGCTCCGAGGGCTGGCGCGAGGCCATCGCCCGCGAGAAGGCCGGCATCGCCAAGCCCGACAGCATCTTCGTGGTCGGCGAGACCGATCCCGCGCTGCGCCACATCTTCGAGGAGGCCGGCGCGGCCGAGCTGTGGATGCGCGACGTCGACTTCGGCGTCGCCGCGAACCGCCTCGCCGTGGGCGGACGGCTCGTCGACCTGCGCACGCCTGGCGGCGTGTACGACGAGGTGTTCCTCCCCATCCACGGCGCCCACCAAGCCGACAACGCGGCGTGCGCCCTCGCCGCGGTCGAGGCGTTCTTCGGTCGCCCGCTCGACCCCGACCTCGTCGTCGAGGCGTTCGCGAACCTCACCATCCCCGGGCGACTCGAGCCGGTGGCCCACAGCCCGTCGGTGCTGCTCGACTGCGCCCACAACCCCGACGGCGCGGAGTCGCTCACCGCCGCGCTCGACGAGAGCTTCGCCGTGCTCGGCAGTCGCTACCTCGTGTTCGGGATGCTCGCCCAGCAGGACCCCGACGAGATGCTCACGGCCCTCGACGTCGGACGCTACGACCTGGTCGTCGTGTGCACCCCCGACTCGCCCCGTGCCCGCAAGGCCGACGAGGTGGCCCGGGCGGTCGAGGCCAGGGGCGTCGCCGCGGAGGTGGTGCCCGACCCGGTCGCGGCGGTCGCCCGGGCGGTGTCCCTCGCCGACGAGGAGGATCTCGTCGTCGTCGCCGGCTCCATCTACGTGGTCGGTGCCGTACGCGCCGAGTACACCCGTGCGGCCCGCGCCGCCGCCGAGCGGGTCGAGGACGAGCTGCTCTAGGTTCGACCGCACCGGTCGCGCTGGTTTACCGTTCCGGCCCATGAACCGGACTCTCGTCATCTGCAAGCCCGATGCGGTCGAGCGCGGCCTGGTCGGGGAGATCATCGGTCGACTCGAGCGCAAGGGCCTCACCCTCGTCGCCGCCGACCTGCGCGTGATCGACCGCGAGACCGCCGCGAAGCACTACGCCGAGCACGAGGGCAAGCCGTTCTACGAGGAGCTGGTGAGCTTCATCGGCCGGTCGCCCGCCATGGTGATGGTGGTCGAGGGGCCCGAGGACACCTGGAAGGTCGTGCGCACGATGATGGGGGCCACCAACCCCCTCGACGCCGCGCCCGGCACGATCCGTGGCGATCTCGCCACCGAGATGGGCGAGAACCTCATCCACGGATCCGACAGCGCGGAGTCGGCCGCCCGGGAGATCGCGATCTTCTTCCCCGACCTCGGCTGAGGCCGGGGAAGCCGAAGGTTGCATTCCTGTTACGATGTGACGCATCCTTTTGCCTGGAGTAGGGGCCCGTCCCACCTGACGCCGTCGGCGGTGGCAGGCTGTGCTCCGCACCGATCCCACTGATGCGGGAGGCTCGCCGCATGGCCGACAACATGCTCTCCGGGATCGTGGGCCGCGACATCGCGGTCGACCTCGGCACGGCCAACACGCTCGTGTACGTGCGCGGCCAGGGCATCGTGCTGAACGAACCGTCGGTCGTCGCCATCAACGTGCACGACGGTCGGCCCCTCGCGGTCGGCCTCGAGGCCAAGAAGATGATCGGCCGCACCCCGAGCCACATCCAGGCGATCCGCCCCCTGAAGGACGGCGTCATCGCCGACTTCGAGATCTGCGAGAAGATGCTGCGCTACTTCCTCCAGAAGGTCGCGCAGCGCAAGTTCGCGAAGCCGCGCATGGTCATCGCCGTGCCGTCGGGCATCACCGGGGTCGAGCAGCGCGCCGTGCAGGAGGCCGCCGAGTACGCCGGCGCCCGCAAGCCGGCCCGCATCATCGAAGAGCCGATGGCCGCGGCCATCGGCGCCGGTCTCCCGGTCCAGGACCCGGCCGGCAACATGATCGTCGACATCGGCGGTGGCACCACCGAGGTGGCGGTCATCTCCCTCGGCGGCATCGTCGCGAGCCAGTCGGTCCGCGTCGGCGGCGACGAGCTCGACCAGGCCATCATCCAGTTCATCAAGAAGGAGCACTCGGTCGCGCTCGGTGAGCGCACGGCCGAGGAGGTGAAGATCCAACTCGGCTCGGCGTGCCCGATGCGCGAGGAGGTCTACGCGGAGATCCGCGGCCGCGACCTCGTCACCGGCCTCCCGAAGACCATCGTCACCTCCACCGAGGAGCTTCGCGAAGCCCTCGAGGAGCCGGTGTCGGCCATCGTCGACGCGGTGAAGGTCACCCTCGACAAGACCCCACCCGAGCTGGCCGCCGACATCATGGAGGAGGGCATCACCCTCGCCGGCGGCGGGGCCCTGCTCCACGGGCTCGACCAGCGGCTCGCCAACGAGACGGGAATGCCCATCAAGATCTGCGCGAACCCGCTCTATGCCGTGTGCCTCGGGGCGGGTCAGGCCCTCGAGTCCATCGAAGCGCTCGGCGACCTCCTGTTCGCGTCTGGCTCGTCGAACTAGTCGCTCCTCGCTGTGGTGTCGCTCCAGCGCGGCGGTCGGTCCCGTTTCGTCCTTGCCCTCCTCCTGCTGACCGCGGTCACCCTCGCCACGCTCGACGCTCGGGGGTTCGGCCCGGTGGAGTCGGCTCGCGGTGTGGCGCTCAGCGTGCTGTCGCCGTTCCGTTCGGCGGCCGACTGGGCGACGAGCCCCTTCCGGTCGACGTGGAACGGCGTGTGGGGCTACCGCGACCTCGAGGAGGAGAACGCACGGCTCCGCGCAGAGCTCGAGGAGCTGCGGGGCCAGGAGTTCCGCGAGACCACCGCGGCCCTCGAGCTCGAGCAGATCCTCACCCAGTCCGAACTCACCTTCGCGGGCGACGTCGAGCAGGTGCTCGCCCGGGTCGTGGCCGGTCCGGTCAACAACTTCGAGGAGACCATCACCATCGACAAGGGGAGCGACCACGGCATCCGCGAGGGGATGGTCGTCGTCACCGGCGCCGGCCTCGTCGGGCGTGTCGACCGGGTCACCGGCTCCTCGTCGGTGGTCCGCCTCGTCACCGACCCCCGCATGCGCGTCGGCGCGCTCGTCGTCTCGACGGGCGACCGCGGGCTCGTCGAAGGTCGGGGCCGCGGCCAGCACCCCGAGCTCGAGGTGTCGGGCAGGGCCACGCTCGCGCCGGGGGCCCACCTCCAGACGAGCGGCCTCGACACCAGCATCTATCCGCCCGACATCCCGATCGGTCGGGTGATCGCCGTCTCCGAACCCGAGTCCGGGACCACCGACGAGGCGGCCGAGGGTGACGACGGGTCGGGAGACGGCTCCACGACGACGACGGCGCCGCCCACGCCCGGTGGCACCGCGCCGGCGCCCGCGGTGGTGCAGACCCAGCGCTTCGAGGTCGAGCTCGCCGCCAACCTCGAGCGTCTCAGCTGGGTGAAGGTCCTGCTGTGGGAGCCGCCGGCGTGACGGCGATCCCGCTCCCGGCGCGTCTCGCGGCCCTCGCGTTCGTCACCCTCATCGTCCAGCTGTCGGTCGTGAACCGGTGGGTCGTCGGCGGCGTCACGGCCGACGTGCTCGTCGTCCTGGCGGTGGCGGTCGGCTTCATCGCGGGCCCCGAACGAGGGGCGGCGGTCGGCTTCGGCATCGGCTTGGTGTGGGATCTGCTCCTCACCACGCCGCTCGGGCTCACCGCGCTCGTCTACACGATGGTCGGGTACGTGGCCGGGCTCGTCGCGGCCAACCTCATCCGCGACTCGAAGCTCACCGCGTTCGCCCTCGCGGTGGTGGCTGCCCCGGTGTCCACCGTCGCGTGGGTGGCGGTCGGTGCGCTGTTCGGCCAGACGTTCCTCGTGCACGGTCCGTTCGTGCGGATGGCGATCGTGAACGCGGTCGTCGCGCTCGTCGTGTTGCCGGTGCTGCTCGCCACCGTCCGTTGGATCGCGGTCGATCCCTACGACCGGGTGCACCACCGTGTGTGAGCGACGTGCACCCCGCGGGGTGGCGGTGGCCCACCCCGGGACGCGACGCCCGTCGGTGCGACGCATCTGCTGGACTGGCTCACGGCCATGAACGACTCGCAACCACTCCGCCTGAGCGTGCTCGCCGTCGTCGCCGTGGCGCTCTTCACCGCCCTCTTCTCGCGGCTGTGGTTCCTCCAGGTGATGGCCTCGCCCGAGTACGCCGAGCAGGCCGAGACGAACCGCACCCGCGTCATCGTCGTCGAGGGACCCCGCGGGCGCATCCTCGACCGCAACGGTCGTGTGCTCGCCGACAACCGCGAATCGCTCGTCGTCACCATCGACGAGGCGGCACTCGACCGGTCGCGTCGTCGCGAGGAGGTGCTCGCCGAGCTCGTCGCCGAGCTCAACCGCGCGGGCACCGACATCACCGTCGACGACATCGAGCGCCGCATCCAGCGGTGGCGTGGCGACCCGTTCCGCCCCATCGTCGTGGCCGAGGACGTGAACCCCGACCTGTGGGTCACCATCGGCGAACGCACCGCGGTGCTGCCCGGTGTGGGCGTCGAGTGGCAGTACGAGCGCGAGTACCCCTACGGCGAGCTCGCGGCCCACGTGCTCGGCTATGTCGGCGAGATCAACGAGACCGAGTACCGGCAGGTGCGCGACTCGCCGAAGCCGTACCGACCCGGCGACACCATCGGCAAGGGTGGGGTCGAGCAGATGTTCGAGGACTCGCTGCGCGGGTCGCCCGGCCGGGTCGTGTTCGAGGTCGACTCGGTCGGACGGGTGGTGAGCGTCGTCGAGCGCGTCGAGCCCCAGCCCGGTGCCGACCTCCGGCTCAGCATCGACATCGACGTCCAGGGGCTCGTCGAACGCTCGCTCGCCGACGAGATGCGCAAGGCCCGCTCGCGGGGCGACTACAGCAACGATCGGCTCGTCACCGCGCCGGCGGGGTCGGCGGTGATGCTCGACCCGCGCAACGGCGAGGTGCTCGCCATGGCGTCGTACCCCACCTTCGACCCCAACGAGCTGTCGGCGGGCATCTCGGTGGCTCGCTGGACCGAACTGAACGCCAAGGAGACCTATCGGCCCCTGCTCAACCGCGCGATCCGCGAGCCCTACGCCCCGGGCTCCACGTTCAAGCTGATCTCGGGCTATGCGATCGGCGCGTCGGGCCTGCGGGCTCCCGGGTTCGCGATCTACGACGAGGGCGTGCACACCCTCCAGAGCTGTGACGGACGCTGCACGTTCTACAACGCGAACCGCCAGGCCCACGGCATGGTCGACCTGCCCCTCGCCGTCACCGTGTCGAGCAACGTGTACTTCTACAGCGCGGGCGAGCAGTTCTGGAACCGACGCAACGTCTACGGCGAGCGCCCCATCCAGGAGGTCGCCGAGATGTTCGGGCTCGGCCAGCCCACCGGCATCGCCCTGCCGCTCGACCACGGGGGCATCCTCGTCGACCCGGAGGTCAAGCGGGAGCGCCACGAGGCGAACCCGACGGCCTTCCCGTTCGGGCAGTGGCTGACCGGCGACAGCGTGAACCTCGCCATCGGCCAGGCGGACATCGGGGTCACACCCCTCCAGCTCGTCAACGCCTACGCCACCTTCGGGAACGGGGGAACCTTGTACGCCCCGAACATCGCGCTCGACGTGACCGACCCCGTCACCGGGGAGGTCATCCGCAGCTACTCGCCACGGGTGCGGTCCGAGCTCGACCTCGACCCGGTCGTGTCCCAGGCCCTGCGCCAGGGACTGGTGGGCGTCACCCAGCACCACCAGGGCACCGGCACCCGGGTCTTCGCCGGCTTCCCGCACGGCGAGTTCCCGGTCGCCGGCAAGACCGGCACCGCCCAGGTGGTCGGCAAGCCCGACTCCTCGCTCTTCGCGGCCTTCGCCCCCGCCCACGCCCCGCGCTATGCCTTCGTGGTGGTGGTCGAGGAGGGCGGCTTCGGGTCACGGGTCGCCGCGCCGGTCGCCCGCCGGGTCCTCGAGCCGATCGCGCTGCGCGACGTCCGTGGCGAGCCGCTCACCCCCGCGCCGCTTCGCGGCGGCGAGGTGGTCGACGACGTCCCCGAGTTCGAGGTCGGAGGTGCGCTCGACTGATGGCCACGATCACCCGCTCGACGAACGGCACCCGCGGGATCACCCCCCGCCGCTTCGGCCCCTCGACGTCGAACTCACCGCTCCAGCACATCGACGTCGTGATGGTGCTGGTGCTCGGGGCGTTGTCGGTGGCGAGCATCGTGATGGTGCTCGCAGCCACCCACGGGCCCCGCACCACCACCAACGACACCTACTTCATGATCCGCCAGGGCATGTTCATCGCCATCGGGTGGGGCCTCATGGCCGCCATCACGGCGTTCGACTACCGCAAGCTGGGGGAGTGGTGGGCAGCCGTCTACGCGGTGGCCATCGCCTCGCTGCTGCTCGTGGCCGTCGTGGGTACCGAGGCGAAAGGCGCCCAGCGGGGCTTCGAGCTCGGCGGCTTCATGGTCCAACCGTCGGAGTTCGTGAAGATCGCCGTCGTCATCGCGCTCGCCGGCTACCTCGCACACGACCCCACGTCGCGCAGCTGGAGCCGCACGCTCTCCGCGGTGGCGGTCGTCGGTCTGCCGGTGCTGTTGATCGTCCTCCAGCCCGACCTGGGCACCGCGATGGTCTTCGGCGCGATCACCCTCTCCGTGTTGCTCGTCGCGGGCGTGCCGGGCAAGCAGATGCTCATCCTCCTCGTCCTCGCCCTGCTCGGCGGGGCCATCCTCGTCACCTCGCCCGTGTTGAAGGACTACCAGCGGGCGCGGCTCACGACGTTCCTCAACCCCGACTCGGCCGACGCCGCCGAGTGGCGCTACAACACCGAACAGTCCCAGATCGCCATCGCGAACGGCGGGCTCTCGGGCCAGGGCCTGCTACGTGGCGGACAGACCGCCAACGGCTACGTGCCCGCGCAGGAGACCGACTTCATCTTCACCGCCATCGGTGAGGAGCTCGGGTTCATCGGTGCCTCCGGCGTGTTGGTCCTCTACGGCCTGTTGCTCTGGCGGATCCTGCGAGCCGCCCAGCTCTCCCGCGACCAATTCGGAACCCTGGTCTGTGTCGGGGTGTTCGCCATCATCCTCTTCCAGGTGTTCGAGAACGTGGGGATGACGATGGGCATCATGCCGGTCACCGGCATCCCGCTCCCGTTCATGTCCTACGGCGGTTCGTCGATCCTCATGGCGTTCGCCATGGCCGGTCTGGTCATGAACGTCCACATGCGGCGGTTCTCGTGAGCGTCTTCGGGCCCGACCTCGAGCCGGCCCTCGACCCCTCGACCTGGGAGTGGATCCCCGCAGCGCTCGGTGAGGTGGGCACCGTCGGAGAGTTCGTGCCCGCCGGGTACGAGGTGGTGGCACGCGTCGGCCACGGCGAGCCTCGTTCCGGCGCCGTCCACGGCCTGTCGCCCGAGGTGCTCGACTCGGTCGTCGAGCTCGGCCGTGCCGCCACGTCGACCCCCGACGACGTGCGCATCGCGGTGTGGGAGGGTTGGGGCTGGGAGTCGACCACGGTGCTCGCCGCCCGCGCCGAGCCCCGTCGCCTCTTCCGCCGCAGCGCGCCGCCTCCCGATCCGCTCGCCGGGGCCAAGGAGCTGCTGGCCGCCGAGCTCGCCACCTTGCCGCACCTCGAGCTCGCGATCCGTCGGTACCACCTCCTGGCGGGCCCGCTCGATGCCATCGCGGAGATGCACGATCCGGTCACGGTGTGGAGCCGGTTCGTGCCCGACCTGTTCTGGCCGGTCGACCGGGCCTGGTTCGTCGTCGGCGACACCGACTGGGAGTGGACCTACGTGGCGGGCCCGGCGTCGCTCGTCGAGGGGCTCGAGGACCGCTGGCCGGACCTCGTGAGCCGCGTGGAGTGGACCGACCGCGTGTCCTGAGTCGCGTGGAGCGTGGTGACCGCTCGGCTCAGGTGGACTCGACGAGCGCGGCGAGCTTGCGCATCGACATCCGCCAGCCGAGCTCGTTCGCCGCGGGGTCGACGCCGTCGGGCAGACCCTCGTGGATGCCGACGACCGTGGTGCCGTCGCCCCCGGGAGCCAGCCGGTAGGTGATCGTCATCGTCCCGGTGAGCGACGGGTCGTCGGTCTCGAAGACGATCTGCTGGACGACCTCCCCGTCGGGCACCAGACGGACGAACGTGCCGTGGAACGTGTCGGTGTTCGCCGCGGTCTTGCCCGTTGCGGTGGTGTCGTCATAGGTGAGGGAGATGCGGAACCGGCCGCCCTCCCTGGCCTCGAACTCGTGGACCTCGCTCGTCATCCCGTCGGGCACCATCCAGCGTTGGACGGCCTCGGGATCGAGCAGGGCGCGGTAGACCGCTGGGGTCGGCGCGGCGATCCGACACTCGGCACGGGTGGTGGCCACGGCATCATCCCTTTCGCTCGCGTGCGCAGTGCTCGCTGCGTACGCCAAATGTTCGCTCGTGTACGCACGGTCGACCGCCCCGGACGGCCCGATTCATCGGTCGGCGTGGGGTCGGCACGGGTCCACGTCACCGCTCCTGCACCAGGTGCGCGGAGGGGGAGCGATACACAACGAGGCGCACGCCGGCGCGACGGCGTACCGGTTCGTCGGAGGCCATCGGGTAGGCTCCTACAGGATGAGCGCCCTGTGGACACAGCTCGAACCGCTGCTCTCCAAGGTGCAGAAGCCTGCCCGCTACATCGGTTGTGAGGACGGGTCCCTGCGGCCCGAGCCCCGCGCGGGTCAGGTCGGATGGCTCATGACCTACCCCGACACCTACGAGATCGGGCTGCCGAACCAGGGTCTCCAGATCCTCTACGAGATCCTCAACGAGCGCGACGACGCATGGGCCGAGCGCACCTACGCCCCGTGGGTCGACCTCGAGGCCGAGATGCGCCGTGCCGGCATCCCCCTCTTCTCGGTCGACACACACCGGGCCGCCTCCGAGTTCGACCTCATCGCCTTCAATCTCTCCGCCGAGCTCACCTACACCAACGTCCTGAACTGCGTCGACCTCGCCGGGGTGCCGGTCCGGGCGGCCGATCGTCGCCCCGAGCACCCCCTCGTCGCCGTGGGCGGCCACTGCACGTACAACCCCGAGCCCATCGCCGACTTCGTCGACCTCGTCGTGCTCGGCGACGGTGAAGAAGTCGTCAGCGAGATCACCGAGGTGGTCCGCGAGTGGAAGGCCTCCGGCCGCACCGAGGGTTCGCGTGAGCACGTGCTGCGTGCCCTCGCGAAGGTGCCGGGCGTCTATGTCCCCTCGCTCTATGACGCCGAGTTCGACGGCGAGCGCCTCGTCGGTGTCTTCCCTCGCTTCCCCGACGTGCCCGAGGTGGTCGAGAAGCGCACGATCGCCGACCTCGCCGACTGGCCGTACCCGAAGAACCAGCTCGTCCCGCTCACCGAGGTCGTCCACGACCGTCTCAACGTCGAGGTCTTCCGGGGGTGCACCCGGGGGTGTCGGTTCTGCCAGGCGGGCATGATCACCCGCCCGGTTCGCGAGCGTCCCGCCGAGCAGGTGCGCCACATGGTGCAGGCCGGCCTGAAGCGCACCGGGTACGACGAGGTGGCGCTCACCAGCCTCTCCACCGCCGACTTCAGCGGTATCGACAAGGTGGTGGCCGACACCGTCAACGACCCGGCGAACTGCGGTCAGGTCTCGGTCTCGCTGCCCAGCCTGCGGGTCGACGCGTTCACCGTCGGCATCGCCGCCGAGATCCAGAAGGCCCGACGCACCGGGCTCACCTTCGCCCCCGAGGCCGGCACCTGGCGCATGCGGCAGGTCATCAACAAGCTCATCCGAGAGGAAGACCTCTACGGGGCCGTGCAGTCCGCCTACAGCCAGGGCTGGCGGCGCATGAAGCTCTACTTCCTCACGGGTCTGCCCACCGAGACCGACGAGGACACCCTCGGCATCGCCGAGCTGGCCCGCAACTGCGTCGAGCTCGGCCGCGAGCACCACCGCAACCCCTCGGTCACCGTGTCGGTCGGGGGCTTCGTGCCCAAGCCGTTCACGCCCTTCCAGTGGTTCGGACAGAACACCGTCGCCGAGCTCCAGCGCAAGATCGGCCTGCTCCGCGACGCCACCCGCCACGACCGGGGCGTGCAGCTCAAGTGGCACGACCCGAAGGCCACCCTCGTCGAGGGCATCATGAGCCGCGGCGACCGCCGGCTCGGTCCGGTCATCGAGGAGGTCTGGCGCAAGGGCGGCACGTTCCAGGAGTGGAGCGAGTTCTTCGACCACGACCTCTGGGTCGAGACGATGGCAGCCCACGGTCTGTCGGTCGACTGGTACACCCACCGCCACCGCACCGAGGACGAGGTGCTCCCGTGGGACCACATCTCGGCGGGCCTCCATCGCGACTTCCTCTGGCAGGACTGGCGCGACGCGCTCGACCAGGTCGGCCTCGAGGACTGCCGCTGGACCCCGTGCTACGACTGCGGTGCGTGCACCGGCTACGGCATCGAGCACGTCGTCGCCTCGGCCACCCCGCCCGCCGGCGGCAGCCAGGGCACCGGTCAGGATCTCAGCACCGGGGGAGCGGTCCCGGTCACCATCGGCGGTGTCCGTCGACCCGCCGGGGTGGGTGCGCCATGAGGTTGCGCATCCGCTTCACCAAGCTCGGGAAGGTCCGGTTCCTGGGACACCGCGACCTGGCCCGCGTCTGGGAGCGCACGCTGCGCCGGGCCGAGCTGCCCGTCGCCTACTCCGAGGGGTTCTCCCCGCGGCCGAAGCTGGCTTTCGGGCTCGCGCTCTCCACCTCCTATGAGTCCGACGGCGAGTATCTCGACGTCGACCTGGCGCCCTCGGACTCACCGCTCCAGCTCGCCGCCCTGCCCGGGCGGCTCTCCGCATTGCTGCCCCAGGGAATCGACGTCACCGCGGTCTGCGAGGTGAGCCGGAGCGAGCCGTCGCTCCAGCAGGCCGTCACCAGCTGTTCCTGGCTCATCGACGTGGTCGACGTGTCGGTCACCGAGGCCGCCACTGCGGTCGACCGGGCGTTGGCCGCCCCACACCTCATGCTCACCCGAGAGCGCAAGGGCAAGCAGGTCACCGACGACCTGCGGCCCTACCTGTTGGACCTCTCCGTCATCGGTCCGACGCCCACCGGTGCCCGGCTCGCCGCCGAGCTCGGCACCCAGCCACGTACCTTGCGACCTGCCGAGCTGCTCGCCGCGCTCGACCCCCCGCTCCGCGAGGGGCTGGTCCGCAGAACCCACCAATGGACGACACACGACGGCGCGCGCCGGGAACTCCTCCCGGTCGACGCGACGTCCGCCCAGCACGACGGCGAGCGTGCGTCATGAGAAGGGACCATCCCGATGTCCGAGTCCGCCCCGAGCGGAGCACCCGACTCGCCCGGCCGCAGCCAGGCCTCCACTGAACCGCCCACCCGAGACGAGCGCCCAGCACCCGACACCACCGCCCACTCCGACCGAACCGATCGCACCGATCGCTCCGATCGCTCCGATCACACCGACCGAGCCGACCGAACCGACCAGCGCCGGCCCGCCGACAACGGCACGGCCTCGGCATCTGCCGACGCCTCCTCCACGCCGGGGTCGGGCTCCGACCGTGGCGCCGGCGGGCGTGGCGACGGCGGCGAAGGAGGAGGCGGAGCCGCCGTCAGTAGCGGCGGCAGCGGTAACCGGCGGCGGCGAGGGTCGCGTGGCGGCCGCAACCGCAACCGCTCGAACCGCCCCCAGTCCGACACTGGAGACTCCGCGGGCGGCTCGACCGCCGCAGGGCCCTCCTCGACCGCTGGTGGCCCCGCCGAGGCGGCCGCCCAGGCGGCTGCGCCGGCGCGCAAGCCCCAGATCGGCGACACCCGTCCCGCACCCGTCGTCCCGGCCGAGCCCACCAACGGCTCGGGCCGCAGCGGTGGTTCCGGCGGCGGGCGTGGCGGCCAGGCAGCGGGTCGCTCCTCGTCGGGTGGCTCGGGCGAGAGCGGTCGTGGGGCCGGCGATTCCGGTGGCGACCAGGCCGCGGGCACCGGTTCCGGTGGTTCTGGCGGCTCGGGCTCCGCGGGGTCGGGATCGTCGAGTCGGCGCCGGCGTCGGCGGGGCGGACGTGGTCGTGGCGGTTCCGGTGGTGGTGGTGGTGGAGGCGGCGGCGGTCGCGCGGCGGCCCCGGTCGAGGCGGTGCTCGGCGACGACGAGCCCATCGAGCTCGACGCCGCCACGCTGAAGCGCCGTCGGGGCCGCGAGCGCAAGGGCCGCCCGGTCGGCCGCTACCTCATGGCGGTGTCGAAGCGCCCGAACGCCACCCAGATCTCGGTGCTCGAGGGCCGCAACCTCATCGAGCACTACGTCTCGCGCCCGAGCGACAACGAGACCCAGATCCACGGCAACATCTACCTCGGCAAGGTCCAGAACGTGCTGCCGGGCATGGAGGCGGCGTTCATCGACATCGGCACGCCGAAGAACGCGGTGCTCTACCGGGGCGACGTCCAGTACGACCCCGACGACGTCGAGTCGAAGGGCGAGCAGCCCCGCATCGAGCAGATGCTGAAGGCCCGCCAGACCATCATCTGTCAGGTCACGAAGAACCCCATCGCCCACAAGGGTGCCCGCCTCACCCAGGAGGTGTCGCTGCCGGGCCGGTTCGTCGTGCTGATCCCCAACAGCAGCACCTACGGCATCTCCAAGCGGCTGCCCGACAACGAGCGCAAGCGCCTGCGCTCGATCCTCGACAGGGTGAAGCCCGCCAACCACGGCATCATCGTGCGCACCGCCGCCGAGAACGTCACCGCCGAGGAGATCGAGCGCGACGTCGCCCGCCTGTCGAGCCAGTGGGACCAGATCGAGGCCCTCGCCGCCCGGTCGAAGGCGCCCGCTCTGCTCTACCGCGAGCCGGACATGGCCGTGCGGGTGATCCGCGAGGAGTTCAACAAGGACTACCGGGCCGTCGTCATCGACGACCGCGAGCTGTACGAGGAGATCCGCGACTACGTGTCGGCGATCAGCCCGGCGCTCGCCGACCGGGTCGAGTACTACGACGCCGAGGCCAATGGCGGCCTGCCGCTGTTCGAGAAGCACCACGTCCACGAGCAGCTCCACAAGGCGCTCGACCGCAAGGTGTGGCTGCCGTCCGGCGGGTCGCTCATCATCGAGCACACCGAGGCCCTCACCGTCATCGACGTGAACACCGGCAAGAACGTGGGCTCGTCGAACCTCGAGGAGACGGTGTACCGCAACAACCTCGAAGCCGCCGAGGAGATCGCCCGCCAGCTCCGTCTGCGCGACATCGGCGGCATCATCGTCATCGACTTCGTCGACATGGAGGTCAAGGCGAACCGCGAGGAGGTCACCCGGGTGTTCCGCGAGGCGCTCGCCCGCGACAAGACCCGCACCCAGGTGTTCGACATCTCCGAGCTC
This sequence comes from uncultured Iamiaceae bacterium, assembly GCA_964488835.1. Classification (GTDB taxonomy): domain Bacteria; phylum Actinomycetota; class Acidimicrobiia; order Acidimicrobiales; family SKKL01; genus SKKL01. Next base: position 14,652 of record CAZAVX010000059.1, read on the forward strand.
GGCCTGGTCGAGATGACCCGCAAGCGCATCGGCGAGGGGCTCCTCGAGTCGCTCACGACCCGGTGCCCCGAGTGCGAGGGGCGGGCCGTGATCATCGACAAGGAGCTCGTCGACGACTAGGTGTCGAACGACCGGATCGGCGAGTAGCGCGCCGGTCGGCCGTCGCGATAGAGTCGCATCCCTATGTACGCAGTCATCAAGACCGGTGGCAAGCAATACCGGGTCGAAGAGGGACAGACGCTCGAGGTCGAGCGCTTGGGTGCCACTGAGGGCGACGTGTCCCTCGCGCCCGTGCTGCTGGTCGACGGCGACACCGTCCTCTCCACCCCGGATCAGCTCGCCAAGGCCAGCGTGTCCGCCAAGGTGCTGGGCGAGGTGAAGGGCCCGAAGATCACGGGTTTCACCTACAAGAACAAGACGAACAACCGTCGCCGCTGGGGCCACCGCCAGCAGTACCACACCATCGAGATCACCAAGATCACCAAGGGCTGAACCATGTCGAAGACCAAGGGCGGCGGTTCCACCAGGAACGGCCGTGATTCCCAGAGCAAGCGCCTCGGCGTGAAGGTGTTCGACGGCGGTGTCGTGAACGCCGGCGCCATCATCGTCCGCCAGCGCGGCACGCGCATCCACCCCGGCGAGAACGTCGGTCGGGGCGGCGACGACACCCTCTTCGCCCTCGCCCCCGGCACGGTGAAGTTCGGCTCGCGCAAGGGCCGCAAGCTCGTCGACGTCCTTCCCGCCGACTGACCACCAGATCGGTTCACGGACCACGAGACGGCCTCCGGGTCGTCTCGTTCCGCGTCCGGCCCCGGTCGGAAGCGTCGCTCGGCTCCCCGGCCCCGCTCTTCGGCTCGGACTCGTCACTCGGTTCCCCTGCCCGGCGCATCGACCTCGACTCGTCGCTTCGCTGGGCCTTGCTCGTCTGGCGGGCTTTGCTCTTCTTGCGGGCCTTGCTCTTCTGGCGGGCCTTGGGGTGGTGGGGCCCGCAGCGAGGCTGGCCATTGGCGTGATCGGTGGGGCCGCCGTCCTCCCAGTCGACGATGTGGTCGATGTGGCAGAGCTGGGCAGGAACGGTGCACGTGGCGTGCGTGCAGGTCGGGTGGACGATCTCGACCGCTCGGCGGGTGCCGCCCACGAAGAACCGTTGGGTGCGGCCGAGGTCGACGATGCGGCTCGGGCCGTCGAACACGGCCCGTTCGATGTCGGCCTCGGTGAGGAGTGGGAGCACCTCGCCAGGCGTGAGGACGGTGCCGGTGGACAGCTCGCAGATGCGACCGGCGAGGGTCTCGTGGTCGACATGGACGGTGATGAGCGGGATCGGCTTCCGGGAGCCGGCGGGAGCGGCGGCCGAGCGCCGGGCCATCTCGATGAGCGCGTCGTAGCGGCGCTGGGCGTCGGATCGAGCGAGGTCCCGCTTCAGGGCATCGGGACCGAGACGGTCGCGCGCCTCGGCCCAGTCCTGCTCCCACAGTTCGTGCTCGATGCGGCGGAGCGCTTCGGCGAAGGTGGCGTAGCCGACGGCTTCGAAGTCGACGTCGATGAAGCCGGTGCCGTCGATCCCTGCGCCCATCTTCACCGAGCGCTTCTCGTAGCGTCGGCGTGCCGCATCTTCGGCATCGTCGGGCGCCGTGCAGTGGCACCAGTAGGTGACGACCTTGGCGAAGTCGGCGAAGTTCAGCTCGTGCGCCCGGGCGAGCAGCCACTCCTCGTCGTCGGCGTAGGCCTCGGGCGCGGTCTTCTGTGCCGTGGCGAGCAGCCGCACGTGGCGGGCCGACAGCCGTCCCTGCGCATGGGCGGCATCGGCGCCCGGCATGTCGCGCAGGGCTCGCCCTCGGGCGACCACCTCCGCGGCGTCGCCGCGATCGCGTCCTGCGGCGCGACCCAGCCAGGCCGCACACGACCGGGAGCCGTCGTTCGCCCAGACGCGGGACGCATCGACCTTTCCGGCGATCCGCGCGCTCACCGCCTGGAGGCGGGACTCGGCGCCCAACAGGTCGACGAGCGCATCGGCGAGCACCGTGGCGTCGCCGACGGCGTCGAGGTCGGTGTCGACCAACTCGTCGAGGGTCGACCTCAGCCGATCGACCAGGACCGCCAGGTGCGTCGCCATACCCACGACCGTAGCGGCATCGAACATATGTTCGCAAGGGGTTTCAGCACATTTTCTGTGATCTCGCATTGCGTGATCGCACGACCACGCAACGAGGGGCGGTTCAGCCGCCGAGGATGTCGATTCCCCGCGGGATGCGGTCGCGGGGCCAGCCGAGGAGCGTGACCGCCCGACTGAACGCGTAGCGGTCGGTCATGCCACCCACGTAGGTGACCGCTTCGCGCAACGCCTCGGGGCTCCCCGCGGGGCGCTCGATGCGCTGGCCGGTGACGAGACCCTCGAGCGGGAGGGTGTCGGGCAGGTCGGCGTAGTACTCGACGAGGTTGCGGAGTACCTCGATGACGAGCTCGGCCTGGGCGACCGACTCGGGGCGCATGTAGATGTGCTCATAGTTGAAGCGGCGGAACTCGGCGAGGGCCTCGGCCATGGGTTCGGCCATGCCGACCACGCCGGTGGTGGCGACCGCGTCGACCACGGCGTTGATGAACGAGTCGAGCTGGCGGCGGCGGGTGTCGCCGCAGCGCTCGCGCACGAGCTCGGGGAGCTGCTCGGGCTTCACGATGCCGACGTGGACGGCGTCCTCGAAGTCGTGGCAGACGTAGGCGATGCGGTCGGCCCACGACACGACCTCCCCTTCAGGAGTGCGGGGTGCCGGACGTGACCAGGAGTGGTTGCGGATGCCGTCGAGTGTCTCGGCGCAGAGGTTGAGCGGCGCGAGGACGACGTCGGCACCCCACACGGCATGGTCGTAGCCGCCCTCGACGTAGGGACTGAACGCGTCCTCGCTCGCGTGGCCGCCGGGGCCGTGCCCGCAGTCGTGGCCGAGGGCGATGGCCTCGGTGAGGGCGACGTTGAGGCGACAGGCGCGGGCGATCGACGTGGCGACCTGGGCGACCTCGAGCGCGTGGGTGAGCCGGGTGCGCTGGTGGTC
>CAZAVX010000060.1:0-17695 GCA_964488835.1 uncultured Iamiaceae bacterium
CCGAAGCTCCGCGAGGGTCAACAGCTCGACCCCGTCGGACATCTGCGAAAGTGTTCGCGAGCGGCCGATCGAATCGAACCGAACGACACTCACACCGGTGTCGTTCGCGCGCCAACCGCCCAGCGTGGCCGCCACCTTCCAGGCGGCCCCGACCGCGCCAGTAGGCTCGTGGCCATGTCCGCCCCCATCTCCCGGGACGAGGTCGCCAAGGTGGCCGACCTCGCCCGCCTCTCGCTCTCCGACGACGAGCTCGACCACTTCACCGAGCAGCTCGCCGCGGTCCTCGAACACGCCCGCGACGTCGAGGCCCTCGACGTGTCCGACGTCGAGCCCACCGCCCACCCCTACGAGCTCACCAACGTGTTCCGGCCCGACGAGGTGCGCCCGACCCTCGACCGCGACGAGGTGCTCGCCCAGGCGCCCGCCGCCGAGGACGGCCAGTTCCGCGTGCCACCGGTGCTGGGGGAGGCCCCGTGACCACCGCACTCGACCTCGCCGCGGCCGTCCGGGCCGGCGAGCGCTCCGCCCGTGAGGTGCTCGACGAGTACCTCGCCGCCATCGAGGCCCGTGAGGCCGACATCCACGCGTTCAACGTCGTCACCGCCGACGCCGCCCGAACGGCGGCCGACGAGATCGACCGGCGCGTCGCGGCGGGGGAGGACCCCGGCCCGCTCGCCGGTGTACCCGTCGCGCTGAAGGACAACCTCTGCACCCGTGGCGTGCCCACCACCTGCTCGTCGAAGATCCTCGACGGGTGGCTGCCGCCCTACGACGCCACCGTCGTCTCGCGCCTCGCCGCGGCGGGCGCCGTCACCGTCGGCAAGACCAACCTCGACGAGTTCGCCATGGGCAGCTCGACGGAGAACTCGGCGTTCGGCCCCACCCGCAACCCCCACGACCTCACCAAGGTGCCCGGCGGTTCGAGCGGCGGCTCGGCCGCGGCGGTGGCCGCCGGCTTCGCGCCGATCGCCCTCGGCTCCGACACCGGTGGGTCGATCCGTCAGCCCGCTGCGCTCTGCGGCGTGGTCGGTGTGAAGCCCACCTACGGGCTCGTGTCCCGCTACGGGCTCATCGCCTTCGCCTCGTCGCTCGACCAGATCGGCCCCTTCGCCACCACGGTGGCCGACGCGGCCCTCGTCCTCGAGGCCATCGGCGGTCACGACCCCGCCGACACCACCTCGATCCCCCGCGGTGTCCCGCCGCTTCGCGAGCACCTCGACGATGGTGTCGCCGGACTGCGGGTGGGCATCGTCACCGAGCTGAGCGGCGACGGCATCGCTCCCGATGTCGCCCGCCGCCTGAACGAGGCAGCCGAGGCGCTCGCCGCCGCCGGGGCGGAGGTCGCGCCGGCGTCGGTCCCCGCGGCGATCTACGGCCTCTCCGCCTACTACCTCATCGCCCCCGCCGAGGCGTCGAGCAACCTCGCCCGTTACGACGGCGTGCGCTACGGCCTGCGGGTCGACGCCCCGACGACCCCCGAGATGTATCTCGCCACCCGCACCGCAGGCTTCGGCGACGAGGTGAAGCGCCGCATCATGCTCGGCACCTACGCCCTCTCGGCCGGCTACTACGACGCCTACTACGGCAAGGCCCAGCGGGTCCGCACCCTCATCATCCGCGACTTCCGGGCGGCCTACGAGCGCTTCGACGTGCTCCTCTCGCCGACCTCGCCCACCACGGCCTTCGCGTTCGGCGACAAGGTCGCCGACCCCCTCACCATGTACCTCAACGACGTCTGCACGATCCCCTCCAACCTCGCCGGCGACCCGGCGATGTCGGTCCCGTTCGGCACCGGCGACAACGGCCTCCCCGTCGGCGTCCAGGTGCTCGCCCCCGCCCTCGGCGAGGTCGACATGTTCCGCACCGCCGCCGTCCTCGAAGCCGCGGCCCCGGGCCGGGAGGTCGGGTCGTGAGCGAGAGCCACCTCATCGACGGCTGGGAGATGGTGATCGGCCTCGAGGTCCACTGCGAGCTGTCGACCGCCACCAAGCTCTTCTGCGGATGCCCCAACGTGTTCGGCAGCGAGCCGAACACCAACGTGTGCCCGGTCTGCCTCGGCCTGCCGGGAAGCCTCCCGGTGGTGAACGGTGCGGCGGTCACCTTCGCCATGCGCCTCGGTCGGGCCCTGCACTGCGAGGTGCGGCGCTCGGTGTTCGCCCGGAAGAACTACTTCTACCCGGACATGCCGAAGGATTACCAGGTCTCGCAGTACGACCTGCCGACCAACGTCGAAGGGTGGCTCGAGCTCCCCGACGGCACCCGGGTCGGCATCGAGCGGGCCCACATCGAGGAGGACACCGGCAAGAGCACCCACGTCGGCGGCGGTGGGCGGATCCACGAGGCCGGCTACTCCCTCGTCGACTACAACCGCGCCGGCGTCCCCCTCGTCGAGATCGTCGGCAAGCCCGACCTCCGCACCCCCGAGCAGGCCCGCCAGTACGTCGCCGAGCTGCGGGCCATCATCCTCGCCATCGGGGTCTCCGACGCGAAGATGGAGGAAGGGTCGATGCGCGTCGACGCCAACGTCTCGGTGCACCGCCCTGGCGAGCCCTTCGGCACCCGCTGCGAGATCAAGAACCTCAACTCGCTCCGCTCGCTCGGCCGCGCGATCGACTACGAGGCCCGCCGTCAGATCGCCCTCATCGAGGCGGGGGAGCGGGTCGTCCAACAGACCCGCCACTGGGACGAGGCCGACGGTCGCACCCACACCCTCCGCTCGAAGGAGGAGGCCGAGGACTACCGCTACTTCGCCGAGCCCGACCTCGTGCCGCTCGACCCGGCCCCCGAGGACGTCGCGGCGATCGACGCCTCCCTGCCGATCCTGCCCGCCGAACGGCGTCGCCGACTCGCCGAGGCGGCCGGCGTGGAACCGGCCGCGGCGGCGATGGCGGTCGAGCGGGGCCTCGACGAGCTGGCCCTCGCCGCCATCGAGGCCGGTGCGGCGCCCGACCGGGTGCTCACCCACGTCGACAACAATCTCGCCGTCGACGGTGCCGACCGCCTCGACCCCACCCATTTCGCCCGTCTCGTCCAGATGGAGACCGCGGGTGAGCTGACCGCCACCCAGGCCAAGACCGTGCTCGCCGACATGGTGGAGACCGGCCGCGACCCCGAGGTGATCGCCGCCGAGCGGGGCTTCGAGGCGATGGACACCAGCGAGCTCGAGACGCTCGTCGACCAGCTCATCGCCGAGCATCCCGACGAGTGGGCGAGCTATCGCGAGGGGAACCAGAAGCTCGCCGGCTTCTTCGTCGGCGCAGTGATGAAGGCGACGAAGGGCCAGGCCGACGGCAAGGCCGTGACCCAGCTGCTCGTCGCCCGGGCCAAGGGCTGACCCGAGTACCGCAGCGCCCCGTGCCGCACTAGCGTCGGGAGCTTCAGTTCCCGACCCCCTTGGAGCCCATCAATGCCCCGCAACCTTCTCCGTCTCCTCGCCGTGCTGGCGACCGCCATGCTGATCCTCGGTGCGTGCGGGGACGACGACGGCGGGTCGGGTGACGACACCACCACGACCACCGCCGCCCCGAGCGACATCGCCGACGGTGACGACGCCGACGGTGACGACGCCGACGACACCGACGACACGACCGACGACACCGCCGACGAGGGTGACGACGGCGATGCTCCCAGCACCGAGACCACGGTCCCGTCGGGCAGCGGCTCGGAGGGTGCGGCCGGCCTCCCCGACGCTGCCGCGCTGGCTGCGGTCGACGACTTCTGTGACCTGTTCGTGATGTTCGACGATGTCGAGGATCCGTTCGAGATCGCCGACGACGCCGAGCTCACGCCGGAGGAGTCCGCCGCGCAGACCCGCGAGTCGTTCCAGTTCGTCGAGGCCCTCTTCATCCGGGCCACCCAGCTCGCGCCGAACGAGATCAAGGCCGACATGGGGGTGTTCGCCGACTTCATCGGTGAGTGGAACGGGCTGCTCGCAGAGCACGACTACGACTTCATGGCGATGATGATGGCCTCGGCCACCGACCCCGAGATCGAGCAGCGGTTCACGGCGCTCGAGACCGAGGAGCTCGACGCGGCGAGCAACCGGATCGAGGAGTACGTCTCGGCCCAGTGCGGGATCGACCTCGACTGATCTGACACCTCGTTCCCGTTCGCTCACGCGGACGAGTGCGAACTTCGGTGGGGCGCCGGCACCAGCCGGCGCCCCACCGGCGCGTCCGGGGGACGCGCCGCGTCCCTCCCGTCGACTCGTGACATTGTGAGCGCCCTCTGGCGCGTTAACTGACAGGTGGCTACCATCCAGTAGCTGTCGCGGCCGACGGGGTCCGACAGGGGGTGGGACACATGTGGAGATCGATGCGAGCTCGACGTCTGGCCTGGGTCGCCGCGCTGGCGCTCCTGCTGGCGGGGTGCGTGGGACCCGACGACACCGAGTTGGAGCCGCTCCGCGGGATGCGCGGAGAACCCGCCCCCTCCGAGTCCGCCGCCGCCGCCGACGGCGAGGAGGTGTTGGCCGACGCCGTGGAGCTCGACGACCTCCCCGAGGACATGTACGCCGACGCACCTGCCAGGTTCGGCGAGGTGCCGCTCGACGAGCTCGATCTGCCGCCCGACGTCCCCCCGCCCCCCGTCGAGCCCGTCACCCCGCTCCCGCCGGTGGTCCCGTCGCCGGACGACGCGCCACCGGCCACGGCGCCCGCGCCGCCGGAACCGCCTCCGGCGTCGGTGCCCACCGGTCCGCTCGATCCGGCGGCCGTGGGGTCGATCGACGACTACTGCACGCTGTTTCGCGAGCATCCGCGGATCCTCGCCACCGTCGACTCGGTCATGGTCAGCGGGCCGCCCGAACGAGTGCCCGAGGTGCTCGCCCTCGCCGATGCCGTGTTCCGCCGGGCCGTAGAGCTCGACGGTGGTGGGCTGCGGGGACACCACGAGGCGATCGCCGGGGCGATGCGGGCCTACCGGTCGCTGCTCGCCGACCACGGCAACCGCCTCGACCGGGTGCTGACCTCCGACGCCGGCCTCGCCGCCCTCGCGGCGATCGGCAACGACGAGCTGAACCGCTCCGTCGAGGTGGTCGCCGACCACGTCACGAGCGCCTGCGGCACCTCGCTCCACTGACGGCCCGCCCCGCCGAATTCGCTCGGCGCCGAATCGGCGCCGAATCGCTCCCGCACCCCGCCGAATCGCCGAATCTCGCCGAATCCCTGGGACTCCGCCGAATTCGCTCTGCGCCGAATCGGCGCCGAATCGGCGCCAATGGGGTCAGGCGACGCTCATCCGGTGCAGGCGCGCCGCGGTGAACCCCACGCCGACGGCGGCGAACACGAGCGGGATCACGACGGCGGCTACCGGGGAGGCACCGCTCAGGCGCAGATCGACCTCGGCGATCTCGGCGAGCAGCGACCGGGCGTAGTACTGCACGGAGAGTTGGCTCGACGACGTGCCGGCCCGGGCGATGAACCCCTCCCAGATCAGGATGTAGACGATGCCCCACGCGAGCGCCCGGCGGACGACGAGCCCGACGGCGACGAAGAGCCCGGCGTAGCCGAGGACACCCAACGTCGACGACAGGAGCACACCGACGACGAGCTCGGCGCCCCCGCCGGTGAGCGCCGCCGCGACGACGAGTGGCAGCACCACCGCGGGCAGCGCGACGAGCACCGCCGCGAGGTAGCCCGCGAGAGCGAGCGTCGCGCGACCCACCGGGCGGAGCCAGAGGTACACGAGCGTGCCGTCCTCGACGGTGTTGCCGAAGATCGCCGAGGCGAGGACGAGGGTGACGACCGGCGCGAGGAGCGCGAGCCCGTAGCCGTTCACCAGGTCGGCGCCCGCCTGGGTCGGGAGGGCGTTGTCGGAGGCGCCGACCGCGACGCCGACCCCGATGGCGATGGCACCGAGCACCACCAGGACCGCGAGCCGGCCCTTGGTGAGCACGCTCGATGCGAGCACGCCGAGGAGCGCGCGGATCGGCCTCATCGTCGCTCCACGAGGTACCGGAACACGCTCTCGAGGTCGTCGTCGAGGCCCCGCAGCTCGTGGAGTCGGGCGCCGACGTCCCGTGCCGTGGGAGCGAGCGCGGCTCGGAAGCCGACGATGTCGGTCGTGTCGAGCGCCACCTGGTCGGCACCTTCGAGGCGCACCCCCATCACCACCCCACCTGCGAGGAGTGCACCCGCGAGCTCCCGCGGACGATCGGTGCGCACCCGGAGCCGGTGCGGCCGGTCGTCCATCAGCTCCCGGATCGCGTGGAAGTCGCCCTCGGCCGCGAGCCGTCCCTGCGCGATGACCAGCACCCTCGAACCGAACCGCTCGACCTCGTCGAGCACGTGGCTCGACACCACGACGCACCGCCCGTTCTCGCCGAGGCGGTGGAAGAGCTCGACCATGTGGAGCCGCTGGCGGGGATCGAGGCCGGTGAGCGGCTCGTCGAGCACGATGACCTCGGGCTCGTGGACGATCGCCTGGGCGATCTTCGTGCGCTGGCGCATGCCCTTCGAGTAGGTCGCGAGGGGCCGGTCGTCGTCGGCGTCGAGCTCGACCACGCCGAGGGCCTGCCGCGCCGCCGCCTCGGGGTCGTCGAGCCCGTGGAGGCGGGCGGCCAGCGCGACGAACTCGAGGGCCGTCTGGCGCTCGAACAGCCCGTCCTGCTGGGGGACGAGTCCGATGTGGCGGGCGAGCTGGCGGTCGGCTCGGGGATCGCGCCCGAGCACCCGAACCCGTCCTCGGGTGGGCGGGGTGAGCCCACAGAGCATCCGTAGCACCGTCGATTTCCCCGCCCCGTTCGGCCCGAGCAAGGCGGTGATGCCGGGCCCCACCGCGAAGCTCACCTCCGACACGGCGACGAGCGGGCCGAAGTGCTTCGACGCGTTGTCGAGCTCGAGCATCGGACCCGTCACCGGGTGACCTCCATCCGCCGGTACCGGACGACGACGACCGCGGCGAAGGCCAGGGTCCAGCCGACGTACGCGGCGGTGACGAGCCCCGTCGACAGCCCCGGCCGGGCCGGCGCCACGTCGGGGTGGATGCGGGTGACGAGCTCGAACGGCAGGCTCAGGAGGTCGATCAGCGCGACCTCGTTCGCGACGCCGGCGTCCATCAGCACCCCGCTCACCGCGGCAGTGGCGAGCATCACGAGCAGGATCCCGGCGGTGGCGAAGCCGTTGCGGTCGGTGAGGCTCGCCACCGCGAGCGAGAGCGTCGTGTGGAGCATCGCGACGACGACGCCCGAGACGAGGATGCGGGCGAACATCGTGAGCCACCCGCCGACGCCGTCGGGGCCGATGCCCTCCAACGTGAAGGCGACGAGCATGAGGAGCGGTGGCCCGATCGTGATGACCGCCAGGGCGAGGAGCACGGCGATCGCCTTCGACGCGAGATAGGTCATGCGGTTGAGTGGCGAGGCGAGCAGGAGGCCGAGCATGCGCGTGCGCCGGTCGGTGCAGAGGAGCTCGGGCGCGACGAACGCGGAGAAGATGACGATCGCCGAGGTGATGTACCCGTAGTAGTCACCGAAGGCCGGCAGGGTGCCGTCGGCGACGAGCGAGCGGGGGAGGAGGGCGGCCATCCCCACGAACACCGCGGCCGGCACCACCGAGATGACGAGGACGAGCACCGGCAGGATCTTCGCCGCGGCGCCGCGTCGGATCCCGATGACCCGCGCCAGGCTGTGCACGACGACGCTCCGCATCGCACCAGCGAGCCCGGTGCGCGGGCCGAGGTAGGGCCGGTAGCCCTGATCGACGATCCGTGCGCCGCTCACTCGTCGCCTCCGAGGAACACCTGCTCGAGCGTGCGTCGCTGCGGGCTGAGCGACACGAGCCCGACCCCCGCCTCGGCCACCGCGTCGCGCAGGGCGTCGAGTCCCGCGTCGAGACGGTCGCTCGCGACGGTCACGGTGAGCATCGGGCCGATGTCTGCGACCTCCCACCCGAGCTCGCGCAGTCGGTTCGCGACCACGGCGGCGTCGGCCGTGAGCTCGGCGACGATGCCCGAGCTGGCCCCGAGCAGCCGGTCGATCTCTCCGGAGGCGCGCACCGATCCCTCGCCGAGGATGACGACCGAGTCGCAGATGCGCTCGACCTCGTCGAGCAGGTGGGACGACAGGATGATGTCGATCCCGAACTCGGTGCCGACCCGGCGGATCAGCGCGAGGATCTCCTCCCGCTGCACCGGGTCGAGGCCGTCGGTGGGTTCGTCGAGCAGCACGAGGTCGGGGTCGTGGGCGATCGCCTGGGCGAGTTTGACCCGCTGGCGCTGCCCGGTGGACATCGTGCCGATCGCCCGGTAGCGCTCCTCGCCGAGCCCGACCTGCCAGAGCGCATCGCTCGCCCGCGTGACCGCCTCGCGTCGGGGGAGGCCGTGCACCTGTGCGACATAGGTGACGAGGTCGTGGGCACGCAGGTCGGGCGGCAGGACGTGGTGCTCGGGCGAGTAGCCGAGGCGCGCCCGGATCTCGGGACCTGCGGCGAGCGGGTCGTGGCCGAACACCTCGAGGCGCCCGCTGTCGGGGGTGTGCAGCCCGAGGATCATCCCGAGGAGGGTGGTCTTACCGGCCCCGTTCGAGCCGAGCAGGCCGGTGACGCCCTTGCCCATCGTGAACGACGCGTCGTCGAACACGACGTGGGAACCCCACCGTTTGGCGAGGCCCGACGCCGTGACCACCGCCGGCCCGGCCGCCGTCTCGATGCCGTCGGTCGCATCCACTGCTCCGCATGCTAGGTCGCGGGGCCGGCGTCACTAGGCTCAGGCCCATGAGCGATCCGATGAAGCCGCGTTCCCACGACGTCACCGACGGCTACGAGCGTGCCCCCGCCCGGGCCATGCTGCGCGCCGTCGGCATGACCGACGACGACTGGGTCAAGCCGCAGGTAGCGATCGCCTCCTCCTGGAACGAGGTCACCCCCTGCAACCTGCCCCTCGACCGGCTCGCGAAGCGGGCCAAGGCGGGTGTGTCGGCCGCGGGCGGCTACCCCCTCGAGTTCACCACCATCGCGGTGAGCGACGGCATCTCGATGGGCCACGAAGGCATGCGTGCCTCACTGGTGTCCCGCGAGGTGATCGCCGACTCGGTCGAGACGGTCATGCACGCCGAGCGGCTCGACGCCATGGTCACCTTCGCCGGCTGCGACAAGTCGCTGCCCGGCATGCTGATGGCCGCCGCCAGGGTCAACCTCCCCTCGGTGTTCGTCTACGCCGGTTCGATCCTCCCGGGCCGCCACAACGGGCGGGCCCTCGACATCACGAGCGTGTTCGAGGCGGTCGGCGCCTACGCCGCCGGCACGATCGACCACGACGAGCTCGACGCCATCGAGCGCAACGCCTGTCCCTCCGAAGGGGCGTGCGCCGGTATGTTCACGGCGAACACGATGGCCTCGGTCGGCGAGGCGCTCGGGATGTCGCTGCCGGGGTCGGCGTCGGCCGCGGCGGTCGACCGCCGTCGCGACGACTACGCCTACGCGAGCGGCACCGCCGTGCTCAACCTCCTCAAGCTCGGCATCCGTCCCCGCGACATCATCACCAAGGGCAGCCTCGAGAACGCCATCGCCGTCGTGATGGCCCTCGGCGGCTCCACCAACGCGGTGCTCCACCTGCTGGCCATCGCCCACGAGGCCCGGGTCGACCTCCAGCTCGAGGACTTCAACAAGGTCGCGGCCAAGGTCCCCCACCTCGCCGACACCAAGCCCCACGGCAACTACCACATGTGGGACATCGACCGCGTGGGGGGCGTCCCGGTCGTCATGCAGATGCTGCTCGAGCACGGCGTGCTCCACGGCGACGAGATCACCGTCACCGGCAAGACCGTCGCGGAGAACCTCGCGATGATCGACCCGCCGGCCCCCGACGGCGAGGTCATCCACCAGTGGGACGACCCCATCCACGAGGTCGGCGGCATCGCCGTGCTGCGCGGCTCGCTCGCGCCCGAAGGTGCGGTCATCAAGGTGGCCGGCATCGACATCGACCACTTCGAGGGCCGGGCCCGGGTGTTCGACGGCGAGGATGCGGCGATGGAGGCGGTCCTCGCCGGGCGCATCGAGGCCGGCGACATCGTCGTCATCCGCTACGAAGGGCCGAAGGGGGGCCCGGGCATGCGCGAGATGCTCGCGATCACCGGCGCGATGAAGGGCGTGGGGCGCGGGTCCGACGCCGCCCTGCTCACCGACGGCCGGTTCTCCGGCGGCACCCACGGGTTCTGCATCGGCCACGTCGCGCCGGAGGCGGTCGACGGCGGGCCGATCGCCTTCGTCGAGGAGGGTGACCGCATCGTCGTCGACGTGAAGGAGCACCGCATCGACCTGCTCGTCGACGACGCGACCCTCGCTGCTCGTCGCGAGAACTGGAAGCTCCCCGAGCCGCGGTACACCACCGGGGTGCTCGCCAAGTACGCCCGCCTGGTGACGAGTGCCGAACGGGGGGCGGTCACCGAGCCCTGACCCGTCCCTGTCGTCCGACGGGCCGATCTGCTTGCGGTTCGGCGACGCGTGCTGGCACACTTGGGCTCGTGAGCACCGCCCTCGAGCTTCTCGTAGTGAACTAGCGCACGCAGTCGCTCTCACCGCGTGCGCACTTCGGCCTCCCCGACGGGAGGTCGTTCTCGTTTTCCGGCCCGCACACGACCCACAGACCCACATCACGCCAGCACCCGAGGACCCGACATGTTGATGAACGGTGGACAAGCCCTGATCAAGAGCCTGGAGATGGAGGGCGTCGAGGTGATCTTCGGTCTCCCCGGCGGCGCCATCCTCCCGGTGTACGACCCGATCATCGACTCGCCGATCCGTCACATCCTCGTGCGCCACGAGCAGGGAGCGGGGCACATGGCGGAGGGTTACGCGCATGCCACCGGGCGACCGGGGGTCGCGATGGTGACCTCGGGGCCGGCGGCGACGAACATCGTCACGCCGCTGTGTGACGCCTACATGGACTCGGTGCCGATGGTCGTCATCACCGGCCAGGTCGCCACCGCGGCGATCGGCACCGACGCGTTCCAGGAGTGCGACACGGTCGGCATCACCCGGTCGGTCACCAAGCACAACGAGCTGGTCACCGAGGCGGCCGACATCCCCCGGGTGATCCGCGAGGCGTTCCACATCGCGACGACCGGGCGGCCGGGCCCGGTGCTCGTCGACATCCCGAAGGACATCGTCGACCCGACCAACCCCCGTTCGGCGCTCGAGTGGTACTGGCCCGACGAGCTCGACCTCCCCGGCTACCAGCCCGTGACCCGGGGCGATTCGGCGGCGATTCGGCGCGCGGCCGACCTCATCTGCGAGGCCCGCCGGCCCGTGCTCTACGTGGGCGGGGGCATCCTGAAGGCCCGGGCGGCCGAGGCGCTCCGCGAGCTCGCCGAGCTCACGGGCATCCACGTCGTCACCACGCTGATGGCCCGGGGCGCGTTCCCCGACAGCCACGAGCTCGCGCTCGGCATGCCCGGCATGCACGGCACCTACACGGCCATCACCGCGATGCAGGAGTCCGACCTGCTCGTCGCGCTCGGCAGCCGCTTCGACGACCGGGTCACCGGCAAGCTCGACGGGTTCGCCCCCGACGCGAAGATCATCCACGTCGACATCGACCCCGCCGAGCTCGGCAAGGTGCGTCGCCCCGACGTCGGCATCGTCGGCGACTGCCGCCTCGTCATCGAGGAGCTCGTCGAGGTGCTGCGTGAGCGGGGTGGGGCGGCCTCGCAGCCGGACCGCTCCGAATGGCGGTCGCGCATCAGCGGGTGGCAGGAGCGCTTCCCGCTCACCTACGAGCCGTCCGAGCCCGGCGAGGCGCTCAAGCCCCAGTTCGTCCTCGAGCAGCTGCGCGACGCGCCGTCGACCCCCGAGGACACCATCGTCGTGTCCGGCGTCGGCCAGCACCAGATGTGGACGAGCCAGTACTGGCAGTTCGACCACCCCTACACCTGGGTGAACTCCGGTGGCCTCGGCACGATGGGGTTCTCGGTTCCCGCCGCCATCGGCGCCAAGGTCGGCAAGCCCGACCGCACGGTGTGGGCGATCGACGGCGACGGCTGCTTCCAGATGACCGCCCAGGAGCTGGTCACCGCGGCGGCCGAGCGCATCCCGGTGAAGGTCGCGATCCTCAACAACGCCTACCTCGGCATGGTCCGGCAGTGGCAGGAGATGTTCTACGAGGAGCGCTACTCCGAGGTGTACCTCTCGCCCGACCTGCCCGACTACAAGATGTGGGCCGAGGCGATGGGCTGTGTCGGCATGCGGGTCGAGTCGCCCGAAGAGGTGCCGGCGGCCATCGAGAAGGCGAACTCGATCAACGACCGTCCCGTCGTCATCGACTTCCGCACCGATGCGAGCGAGAAGGTCTTCCCGATGGTGCCGGCCGGGGCGACGAACTCCCAGGTCGTCGTGCCGCCGTCCCAGCAGGGGGAGGTCCGATGACCGAGCCCCGTCACCACACGCTCACGGTCCTCGTCCAGAACCGGGCCGGCGTGCTCGCCCGAGTGGCCGGGCTGTTCGCCCGCCGGGGCTACAACATCGAGTCGCTCGCGGTGGCACCCACCGACGATCCGACGTTGAGCCGTATCACGATCGTCGTCGACGTGGAGTCGGCGCCGCTCGACCAGATCGTCAAGCAGCTCTTCAAGCTCATCAACGTCGTGTCGATCAGCGAGCTCGACCCGCGCCACTCCGTCGAGCGCGAGCTGCTGCTCGTCACCGTGAAGGCCGAGGGCGAGGTGCGGGCCCGCGTCCTCGAGTTGGTGCAGATCTTCGAGGCGAAGATCCTCAACGTGGGCCACACCGCCATCACCGTGTCCCTCGAGGGCAGTCCCCTCAAGGTGGACGACTTCGAGGAGCTCCTGCGACCCTATGGGATCGTGGAGCTCCAGCGCACCGGGCGTGTGGCCCTCCCCAAGCTCGATCGATCCCTCTGAACACCTGAGACAGGAGAACCCTCAGTGGCCAACGTGTTGTACGAAAAGGATGCCGACCGGTCGCTCATCGCCGACCGCAAGGTGGCGGTGATCGGCTACGGCTCCCAGGGGCACGCGCACGCGCTGAACCTGAAGGAGTCGGGCATCGACGTGCGGGTCGGCCTGCGCGAGGGTTCGTCGTCGGTGGCCAAGGCCGAAGAGGCCGGGCTGCGCGTGATGTCGGTGGCCGACGCCGCCGCCGAGGCCGACCTCATCATGATCCTGCTGCCCGACACCGAGCAGAAGGCCGTGTACGAGGAGTCGATCGCGCCGCACCTGAACGAGGGCGACGCCCTGTTCTTCGCCCACGGCTTCAACATCCGCTTCGGTCAGATCGTGCCGCCGGCCGGTGTCGACGCTGCCATGGTGGCGCCGAAGGGCCCCGGCCACCTCGTGCGTCGCACCTACGTCGAGGGCGGCGGTGTGCCGTGCCTCATCGCGGTGGCCCAGGACGCGAGCGGGTCGGCCGAGGGTGTGGCGCTGGCCTACGCCGACGCCATCGGTGGCACCCGCGCCGGTGTGCTGCGGACCACCTTCGAGGAGGAGACCGAGACCGACCTCTTCGGTGAGCAGGTCGTCCTCTGCGGTGGCCTCACCGCGCTCGTGCAGGCGGGTTTCGACACGCTCGTCGAGGCGGGCTACCAGCCCGAGTCGGCGTACTTCGAGTGCCTCCACGAGCTGAAACTGATCGTCGACCTCATGTACGAGCAGGGCATCGGGGGCATGCGCTATTCGATCTCCGACACCGCCGAGTACGGCGACCTCACCCGGGGGCCGCGCATCATCAACGACGCGGTGAAGGCCGAGATGCGTACGATCCTCGACGAGATCCGCTCGGGGGCGTTCGCCGAGGAGTGGATCAACGAGTCGCGGTCGGGCCGTGCGCGCTTCAAGGAGCTCGAGCGCCAGGGCGAGGAGCATCCCATCGAGAAGGTGGGGGCGGAGCTGCGGGCGATGATGCCGTGGATCTCCGCCGGCAAGGCCCGGGTGCAGGACGTCTCGGGCGGCTGATCTCCGTCTGGCCGGAACGGATCTCGAAATCCCGACTCGCTAGGTCGGGATTCAGGGTCTAGGCTGCGTCGGACTCGACAAGGAGGATCGATGACCGACCGCGAGCTGGGTTTCGAGACCCGGCAGATCCATTCCGGCCAGCAGGCCGACCCGGCCACGGGTGCCGTCGTGGTGCCCGTCTACCAGACCACGGCCTACAAGTTCGAGAGCGCCGAACACGCGGCGAACCTCTTCGCGCTCGCCCAGCCGGGCAACATCTACACCCGGATCATGAACCCCACTCAGGTGGTGTTCGAGACCCGCATCGCCGACCTCGAGGGTGGCATCGCCCAGACGGCGGCCGGCGTGCCGGGCGCTCTCGCGGTGTCGTCGGGTCAGGCGGCGGAGACGCTCGCCATCCTCAACCTCGCGGAGGCGGGTGACCACATCGTGTCGTCGGCGTCGCTGTACGGCGGCACCTACAACCTCTTCCACTACACCCTGCCGAAGCTGGGCATCGAGGTGTCGTTCATCGAGGATCCCGACGATCTCGACGCCTGGCGCGCCGCGATCCGTGACAACACCAAGGCGTTCTACGGCGAGTCGATCGGGAACCCGCGCAACGACATCCTCGACATCGAGCCGATCGCGGCGATCGCGCACGAGCACGGCATCCCGCTCATCGTCGACAACACGATCGCGACGCCGTATCTCATCCGTCCCATCGAGTGGGGCGCCGACATCGTCGTCCACTCGGCCACCAAGTTCATCGGCGGGCACGGCACCTCCATCGGCGGGGTCATCGTCGACGGCGGCACGTTCGACTATGCGGCGAGTGGCCGGTTCCCGAACTTCACCGAGCCCGATCCCAGCTACCACGGTCTCCAGTACTTCCCGATGCTCGGGCACGGCGCGTTCATCGCCAAGGCGCGCGTGCAGCTGCTGCGCGACCTCGGCACGGCGATCAGCCCGCAGAACGCGTTCTACTTCCTGCAGGGCCTCGAGACGCTGAGCCTCCGCATGGAGCGCCACGTGTCGAACACCCAGCGGGTGGTGGAGTTCCTCGACGGCCATGCGCAGGTCGAGTCGGTGGCCTACGCCGGCCTGCCGTCGAGCCCCTGGCACGAGAAGGCGCAGAAGTACGCCCCGAAGGGGGCCGGGTCGGTGCCGGCGTTCATCATCAAGGGCGGCCAGGAGGCCGGTCGGCGATTCGTCGAGGCGCTGGAGCTGCACTACCACGTCGCCAACATCGGCGACACCCGCAGTCTCGTCATCCAGCCGTCGACCACCACCCACAGCCAGCTCACCGAGGACGAGCAGCGCCAGTCGGGGGTCGAGCCCGGCCTCGTGCGGCTCTCGGTGGGCCTCGAGAGTATCGACGACATCATCGCCGACCTCGAGAAGGGCTTCGCCGCCGCAGCTGCTGGCTGACGAGTCCGGCGCCCGGCTCTCGTCCGGTACCTGGCTCTCGTCCGGCGCCGTCCCGAGCTGTCGTTCGGGAGGGTCGTCGGCGAGGGCCGGGTCGACGGCGCCCCTGGTGCGGAGGTCGGGGAGCACGCCGTGGTCCGGGGGCCACGGAGGGAGTGCCGGCTGCCCTCTGGGGGGCCGGCTGGGGCCCGTGCGGGGTGCGAGGGTGTAGACGCCTCGGCGGACCCGCACGAGGCGTCCGGCGTCGGCCTCGTAGCCCATCGCGTCGCCGAGCGCCTTGACCGGGTTGGCTCCCGCCACGAAGTAGCCGTAGCGGTGGATGAGGTGCTGGAGGTCGCGGAGGCTCTGGGGACCGTGGCGCTCGAGCAGGGCCCGACACGCCCGGCGCAGCATCGGGCCCCAGAGTGCTTCGGCGCCCTCGACGATCGGGTCGAGTGGCTCGTAGTCGACGACGGGTGGGCGGCGGCCCCGATAGCTCGGTTCGATCGGCCACAGTTGGTCGCGGGCGGTGGCGAGCCCGTCGAGGATCGAGCGGCGCTCTTCGGTGAGGTCCTTCAGGTCGTGGTCGAGCGCCATCAGCCGGGCGAGGAGGCCGTCGCGCTGGGTCTGGAGGCGTCGGCGCGCCGAGGCCGAGAGGCCAGCCCGCCGGCGGTTCGGGGCGAGCCAGGCGCTCGCGGGGGAGAGCCGGTCACGGTTCTGGAATGGCGTCATCGGGGTGCTCCGGGTCATGCGCCTCGGACGTGGCGCCGCAGCGCGGCCCAGAACCCCTGGTGACGTGCGAGGGGGGCTGGGACGACGGCGTGGCGTCGCGAGGGGCGGTTGAGAGGACGCCCCGAGGCGTCGATGAGGGGGAGTGGCCGAGCGGGCGCCGACCGGTCGGTCGCTCGGTGCCGATGAGACCACTCTGCCGAGCGGCTGTGACACCCTCGACCTCCACCCCCTCACCCACCCCCTACATCGTTGGCGCCGAATCGGCGCCGAATCGGCGCCGAGGGGGGTGGCGTGGGCTGTGGTGGCCGGGGGTTGGGGTGGGGGAGGGCGGTTGTTCGGGCGAGCCGGAGGTCAGAGGCGCTCGACGACGTGGTCGATGCAGCGACACAGCGCCGCGACGTCGTCGGGGTCGATCGCTGGATAGAGCGCGATCCGCAGCTGATTGCGGCCGAGCTTGCGATACGACTCGGTGTCGACGATCCCGTTCCGGCGCAGCACGGCCGACACCGTGGCGGCGTCGATGCCCTCGGCCAGGTCGATGGTGGCGACCGTTCGGGAGCGGATGGCCGCGTCGGCGACGAACGGCGTCGCGTACTCCGACGCCTCCGCCCACCCGTAGATGGTGTCGGCCGACCGGTCGCACCGCCCGGCCGCGAACTCGAGCCCGCCGTTCTCGTTCATCCACTCGACCATGTGCTGGGCGAGGAAGATCGTGACGAGGGCGGGCGTGTTGTAGGTCTGGTCCTTGAGGGAGTTGTCGAGCGCCGTCTTCAGGTCGATCGAACCCGGGATCCACCGCCCCGACGCGGCGATCCGCTCGATGCGGTCGATCGCCGCCGGAGAGCACGCGGCGATCCAGAGCCCTCCGTCGGACGCGAGCGCCTTCTGCGGAGCGAAGTAGTAGACGTCGACCTCGCGGGGGTCGAAGCGCAGTCCGCCCGCCCCCGAGGTGGCGTCGACGGCGACGAGCCCCTCCGCGGACGGCCGCCGCAGCTCCATCATCACGCCGGTCGAGGTCTCGTTGTGGGTGAGCGCGTAGAGGTCGACCCCCTCCTCGGCCACCGCCTGGGGATGCGTGCCCGGCTCGGACTCGATGACCGTGGGCTCGGCGAGGTGCGGTGCGGCACGAACACCCGCCGCGAACTTCGACGAGAACTCGCCGAAGGAGAGGTGCTGGCTCTTCGACTCGATGAGCCCGAAGATCGCCGCGTCCCAGAACACGGTGGTCCCGCCGTTCCCGAGCACGATCTCGTAGCCGTCGGGGAGCCCGAACAGCTCGGCCAGGCCGGTACGCAGAGCGCCCACCGCCCGCTTCACCGTCGCCT
Source organism: uncultured Iamiaceae bacterium (assembly GCA_964488835.1). Taxonomy (GTDB): domain Bacteria; phylum Actinomycetota; class Acidimicrobiia; order Acidimicrobiales; family SKKL01; genus SKKL01. The sequence goes on from CAZAVX010000060.1 coordinate 17,347, forward strand.
GTCGATGCGAGGTTCCGAGGAACGTCGGGGCGACCTCCGACAACGCGGCAACCGCCTCGGGACGCACCAGCGAGGGACCGGCGCCGAAGCGTCCGTCTCGCGGCTTGAGGTCGTCGGGGAGTTCAATGCTGGGGAGGGCGTCGCTCACGCGTGCCACTATCGCGGGCGAACACCACAGGAGCGAATTCGAAAATGCCGACCCCCCGCATCTCCCGTCGCGTCGCGGCGATCACGCCCTCGGCCACCCTCGCCGTGGACGCCAAGGCCAAGGCGCTCAAGGCCGCGGGCGAGCCCGTCATCGGCTTCGGCGCCGGCGAGCCCGACTTCCCGACGCCCGACTACATCGTCG
>CAZAVX010000061.1:0-17019 GCA_964488835.1 uncultured Iamiaceae bacterium
TCGTCCCCCTGTCGGACGAAACTCCGCCCATGCGACCAGGCGTGTCCAGAGGGGCCCGGGACGCCGACTCAGGCGGAGACGGCCCGGGCGCCGGCTCAGGCGGAGACGGCCTCGGGGTCCCAGGCTGCGAGGTCGGCGAGACGGGGATCGTTCGAGAACATCTCGACGATCGGGAGCGCGACCCCGATGCGCTTCTGGAGGCGCTTCACCTCGAGCTCCTGGTCCCACAGCACGAGGGTGACGACGAGCCCGGCCTCGCCGGCCCGGGCGGTGCGGCCAGAGCGGTGCAGGTAGGTCTTGTGGTCCTCGGGCGGGTCGTAGTGCACGACGACGTCGACGTCGTCGACGTGGATGCCACGGGCGGCCACGTCGGTGGCGACGAGCGCCTTCAGCTCGCCCGCCTGGAACCGGGCGAGGCCACGCTCGCGGGCCTGCTGGCGGAGGTCGCCGTGGATGGCCGCTGCGGCGACGCCCTCGCGGGCGAGGGCCTCGGCGAGCTTGTCGGCAGCCCGCTTGGTGCGGGTGAAGAACATCGTGCGGTTCGAGGCCTTGGCGATGGCCGCGGCCACCCGTGCCTTGTCCATCTGGTGGACCTGGATGAATCGGTGCACCATGCGGTCGACGGTGACGGTCTCCGACGCGACCTCGTGGACCACGGGGTCGGTCTGGTAGCGCTGCACGAGGCCGTCGACCATGCCGTCGAGGGTGGCGGAGAACAGCAGCGTCTGACGCACCGACTTGGCGTGGCGCAGCACCCACTCGACCTGGGGCATGAACCCCATGTCGGCCATGCGGTCGGCCTCGTCGATGACGATGTGGGACACCGCTTCGACCGTGACCTCGCCCCGCTCGATGAGGTCGATCATCCGACCGGGCGTGGCGACGACGAAGTCGACCCCCTTGCGCAGCTTGCGGATCTGCTTGTCGATGTCGGAGCCGCCGTAGATGGCGGTGACGACGAGGCCGCGCCTGGCCGCGAGGTCGGCGAGCTCGTCGCGGACCTGGATGGCGAGCTCGCGGGTGGGCACGAGCGCGATGGCCGTGGGGCGCCCGGGCTCGGCCTTCTCGAGCTGCTCGATGACCGGGATGCCGAAGGCGAGCGTCTTGCCCGACCCGGTCTTTGCCTTGCCGCAGATGTCGCGGCCGGCGAGGCCGTCGGGGATCGACATGGCCTGGATGGGGAAGGCGGTGGTGATGCCGCGCTCGGCGAGCGCGTCGCAGATGTCGGCCGAGACGCCGAGCGACGCGAAGGTGGTGGACACAGATGGACTCCGATGTGAGGCGTGCGGGGGTCGTACCCCCGAAGAGGACAGGTGGGTCCTCTACCGAGCACGCCCACAGGGCCTGCGATGGAGATGACCCGCGAGGGCGACCGAGCAGGGCCGCTCCCTCAGCGGGCCACTCTACCGGAGGCGCCGGGAGAACCGGGGAACGACGCCCGACACCACCGTCGACCGCCCCCGGGCGCGACGACGCTCAGCCGGGCAGGTTCGCCTCGATCGCCTCGACGATCGCCGGGTCGTCGGGGGCGACGAGCGGCCGGAACCGCTTGATGACCTCGCCCTCGGGCGAGACGAGGAACTTCTCGAAGTTCCACGCCACGTCGCCCGCCTTCCCCTCATCGTCGGGGGTCTGGGTGAGCTGCTGGTAGAGGGGATGTCGCCCCTCGCCGTTCACCTCGATCTTCTCGAACATCGGGAACGTGACCCCGTAGGTGGTGCTGCAGAAGGTGGCGATCTCCTCGGCGCTACCCGGCTCCTGCTCGCCGAACTGGTTGCAGGGGAAGCCGAGCACGGCGAAACCCCGGTCGGCGTAGCGCTCGTGGAGCTCCTCGAGGGCGGTGTACTGAGGGGTGAGACCGCACTTCGACGCGACGTTCACCATCAAGGTGAGCTTGCCCTGCTGCTCGGCGAGGTTCGGGCTGGCGCTCCCGTCGAGCGCGGCGATCTCGGTGTCGTACACGGACATGTGGGGTCCTCCTGCGTGCGTGGCCTCGAACGGCGGTGGGTGGCAGTCTGCCCGCGTCGGCGGCGCTTCGCTCGCCTCAGCCGGTGGTGTGGGCGCGGAGGGCACACAGATCGACGACCTCGAGAGGCTGCATGCCCTTGACCGTGACGGTGTGGACGAGCGGGGGGTCGACGGCCCCGCCGACCATCTCGACCGGCGCGAGCGCCTGGTTCGGCCCGGCGAGGTCGCAGAGCCGGGCGGCGAGGTTCACCGACCGGCCGATGTAGTCGTCGCCCTCGAAGAGGATGACGTCGTCGGCGGCGAGCCCGGCTCGCAGCGGGAGGACCGACGCGTCGGCGCCGAGCCGACGCTGGATCTCGATGACCGCCTCGACGAGCGGTTCGGTCTCGATGCTGACGATCATCGCCCCGTCACCGAGCCACTTGGCGACCCGCACCCCGTTGAACCCCGCGACGCCCCGCACCGCGTTCCGGAACTGGGTGAGCACGTCGACGGCGCGTTCGTCGCCCTCCTGGTCGGTGAGGGCGGTGAAGCCGGACAGGTCGACGAACGCGAAGCTGCGACGCACCCGACGTCCCGCGGCGTCGGGTTGGTAGGGGGACGGGACGGTCACGGACGTGACCCTACAGCGCACTAGGGTGGCCGCGATGAGCCTCGCGGCGCTGATCGACCACGACGCGGTCGGCCGTGTGGCAGCCGCCTCGGTCGGCCCCACAGGGGTGCTCGAGTCGGCCGGCCCGGTCGACGAGCGCTTCGAGCTCGCCTCGGTCACCAAGCTGCTCGTGGCCTGCACGACGCTCGTCGCGGTCGAGGACGGCACCCTCGACCTCGACCAGCCTGCGGGCCCGGAAGGCGCCACACTGCGGCACCTCCTCGCCCACGCGTCGGGACTCGATCCCGACACCGACCGGGTCCTGGCCGAGCCCGCCACCCGACGCATCTACTCGAACCGCGGCTTCGAGCTCGTGGGCGAGCTCCTCGTCGCCTCCACGGGGCTGCCCCTCGACGTGCTCGTGCGCGAATCGGTGCTCGAGCCGCTCGCCATGGTCGACACCGCGATGGGCTCCTCGGCGGCCACGGGTGCGGTCGGCACCGTCGCCGACCTCGCCCGCCTCGCGCGCGACCTCATGGCGCCCTCCCCCACCGTCCTGGCGGCCTCCACTCGCGACCTCGCCGTCACCGTGGCGTTCCCGGGGCTCCCGGGCGTGCTCCCGGGGTTCGGGCGTCACGACGACAACTCGTGGGGACTCGGGTTCGAGGTGCGGGGCACGAAGTCGCCCCACTGGTCCCCCGACGGCGCCTCGCCCCGCACCTTCGGACATTTCGGCCGCTCGGGCTCGGTGTGGTGGGTCGATCCCGAGGTCCCCGTCGGCCTGGTGTCCCTCGCCGAACGCCCCTTCGGCGACTGGGCACCGCCACTCTGGCGACGGCTCGGTGACCAGGTGCTCGAACGGGCCACCGCGGGTCATTTGCAGCCGAGTCGTCAAGACGGCGACACAGGTGCCGATGGGAGGGATGTCGTGGTCGACCCAGGAGTGACACGGTGAGCAGCTTCGCGATCGCACGGGCGCGCCGAGCCCTCCAGTCGGCGTTCCTCGACATCGACATGCCGCTCCGACGGGCCAGCAGCGTCACCAACGAGGTCTGGATCGCCGACGAGTACGTGATCCGGGTGAATCGGCGACTCGACCCACGCCTCCGTCGCGAGGCCCACCTCGCCCCCTTCCTCCCGCCCGAGGTGCGCTACCCCGAGATCGTCGCCTACGGCGGCAAGCCGGGGTCGGACTGGCTGATCCTCAAGCGGGTGCCCGGCGAGGTGCTCGCCAGGTGCTGGCCCACGATGTCCGCGCTCGAGCGTCGCGAAGCCACCCACCAGCTCGCGGGCGCCCTCCGCGCCCTCCACCAGACCCAGGCCCCACCGGACCTGCCCGAGATCGACAGCACCGCCCCCCAGCTGCTCTCCAGCCGTACGTTCTCGCCGGTCATGCCGCTACTCGTCGCCATCGACCGCCTCCGCGAGCTGCCCCACATGGAGCGCGACCTGCTCGACCGGGCCGAGGCCATGGTCGCCGAGCACGCGAAGGACCTCACGCCCTTCGACTCCACGACGCTCGTGCACGGCGACCTCACCTTCGAGAACGTGCTGTGGGACGGCAAGAAGATCTCCGCCCTCCTCGACTTCGAATGGGCCAGGCCCGGGCCGGCCGACCTCGACCTCGACGTGCTCCTGCGCTTCTGCGCGCTCCCGCACCTGCACGTCGCCGAGGACTACGAGCACCTCACCCACGCCCAGGACTACCGCGACGTCCCGTGGTGGCTGGCCGACGACTACCCCGAGCTGTTCGACTTCCCGAACCAGTTCGACCGGGTGCGCATCTACGCGATCGCCTACGACGTTCGCGACCTGCTGCTCAACCCACCCACCGAACCCGTGGGCGGGCTCTCCCAGCACCACGCGTACCACCGGCTCGCGGCCACGGTGAACGGCACGAGCTACCTCAACCGACTGGCCGAGGAACGCCCGGTCACCGCGCTCTGAGCCGGGTCACTCCGCGGGCTCGACCTCGTCGTCCGCGTCATCGGTGTCCTCATCGAGCGCGTCCTCGTCGTCCGCGTCCTCGTCGTCCGCGTCCTCGTCGTCCGCGTCCTCGTCGACCGCGAGCTCGCCCGGCTCGTGCGCCGGATGGTGGTCGTAGGGACGCTCGTCGTCCTCGCTCGGTCGACCTCGCCCGAGGGCGACGAACAGTCCCCCGGCGGCGATGCCGGCGAGGCTCACCCACACGTTGACCCGAACCCCGAGCAGGAGGCTCGCGGGGTCGACCCGCAGCATCTCGAGGCCGAGGCGCGCGAGGAAGTAGCCCCCCACGTAGGCGGCGAACAGGTAGCCGGGTCGCAGCACCCGACGGCGTCCGAGCCAGATGAGGAACCCGCAGAGCGCGAGGTTCCACAGCGACTCGTAGAGGAACGTCGGGTGGAAGGTCTCGACGTCGGCGTACCGCGCCGGACGATGCGAGGGGTCGATGCGGAGGCCCCAGGGCAGGTCGGTGGGCCGCCCGAAGAGCTCCTGGTTGAACCAGTTGCCCCACCGCCCGATGGCCTGGGCGAGCGGCAGCGCCGGCGTGGCGGCGTCGAGGATCACCGGCAGACGGATGCGCTTGCGCCGGGCGACGACGAGGCCGACCGCCACGCCGAGGGCGATGCCGCCGGGGATGCCGAGCCCGCCCTGCCAGACCTTCACGACGTCGAGCCACCGCCCCTGGTAGTTCTGCCAGTCGGTGGCGACGTGGTAGAGGCGCGCGCCGACGAGCCCGGCGGGGACGGCCAGCATCGCGATGGAGACGATGTCGTCGGGATCTCCCCCGCGTTCGGCCCAGCGCTTCTGGGCGAGCCAGACGGCGGCGACGACGCCGAGCGCGATCATCAGGCCGTAGCCGCGCAACTCGAGGGGGCCGAGGGAGAGCGAACCGCTCGACGGGCTCGGGATGGCGGCGAGCGCCGCGGCGAGGCTCACGGGGCGAACGCGGCGGGGTCGACGGCGAAGAGGGCCTCGGCGCCGGCCTCGACCTGCGGGCGCAGGCCGGTGACCTCACCCAGGCGCTGCTCGAGGAAGAACCGCGCCACCGCGAGCTTGCCGGCGTAGAAGTCGCGATCTGCGTCGGTGCCGGCGTCGGCCAGGCGCCGCGAGGCGGCCAGCGCCTGGCGGGCCATCAACCATCCACCGGTGGTGACCGCGAGCATCCGCAGGTAGGGCGTCGCCCCGGCGAGGGCGTCGTTCGGGTCGGCGAAGCCCCGCTCGAGGAGCCACGACGTGGCGTCGGAGGTGGCGGCCACGGCCTCCTCGAGCGCGCCCGCGGCGACATCGAGCCCGGCCGCGCGCAGCTCGTCTGCGAGCCCACCGATGCGGTCGAGGTGCTCACGAACCACGGCCCCGCCGCGCATCGGGAGCTTGCGGCCGACCAGGTCGATGGCCTGGATCCCGTTCGTGCCCTCGTAGATCGCGGCGATGCGGATGTCGCGGTAGAGCTGGGCCATACCCGTCTCCTCGATGTAGCCCATCCCACCGTGCACCTGGATGCCGAGCGAGGCGACCTCGGTGCCGAGGTCGGTCGACCAGGCCTTCGAGAGCGGGATCAACAGGTCGACCAGCTCCGACGCGGCCGCGCGCTCGGCCTCGTCGGGATGGTGCCGCGAGCGGTCGATCGCCTCGGCGTTCACGTAGATGAGCGCCCGCATGGCGTCGATGCTCGACTTCATCGAAAACAGCATGCGCCGCACGTCGGGGTGCTCGACGATCGGCGAGCTCGTGCCACGCGGCGCGCCGACGGCCCGCCCCTGGACACGCTCCTGGGCGAAGGCGAGGGTGGGCTGCCACGCCCGCTCGGCGACCGCGAGGCCTTCGACGCCCACCGAGAGGCGGGCGTTGTTCATCATCGTGAACATGTAGGCCATCCCGGCGTTCTCCTCGCCGATCAGGTAGCCGACCGCGCCGTCGCGCTCGCCGAAGGACAGCACGCAGGTGGGGCTGGCCTTGATGCCCATCTTGTGCTCGATCGACACGCAGGTGACGTCGTTGCGGGCGCCGAGGGATCCGTCGTCGTTCACGAGGTACTTCGGCACGATGAAGCACGAGATGCCCTTGGTGCCGGGAGGAGCGCCGGGCGTGCGGGCGAGCACCAGGTGGATGATGTTCTCGGTGAGGTCGTGCTCGCCGAAGCTGATGAAGATCTTCGTGCCGAACAGCCGCCAGGTGCCGTCGTCCGCGGGCTCGGCTCGGGTGCGCAGCGCGCCGACGTCGGAGCCCGCGTCGGCTTCGGTGAGGTTCATCGTGCCCGCCCACTCGCCGCTGATCATCTTCGGGAGGTAGCGCTGCTGTTGGTCGGGTGAGCCGTGGTGGCTCAGCATGTCGATGGCCCCTTGGGTGAGCAACGGGCACATCGAGAACGACATGTTGGCGCTGGTGAGCAGCTCCTGGAGGACGATGGTGACGAGCCACGGGAAGCCGCCGCCCCCGAGGTCGGGATCGAACGAGACGCCACCCCACCCGCTCTCGACGTAGCGCCGATAGGCCTCGGCGAACCCGGGCGGGGTGGTGACCGAGCCGTCGTCGTTGCGGACCGAGCCCACCTCGTCGCCCGGCCGATTGGTGGGCGCGACGACCTCGGCCATGAACCGACCGGCCTCCGCGACCGCCGCCTTCACGGTGGCGGGATCGGCGTGGCTGAACGGATCGAGCGCGGCCAGCGCCTCGAGATCGCACAGCTCGTCGAGCACGAACTCGATGTCGCGGAGCGGCGGGAGGTAGCGATCGGTCATGGCCCGACGCTACTCCCGGACCTCTCGGCCGTGACGCGCCCTCTGCCTCGCCGGGCCAGCAGTGCGTTGACCTCGGCACCGAGGAGGACGGCCAGACCCATCACGTACAACCAGAGCAGCAGGGTCAGCGCGCCACCGAGGGCGCCGAGGAGCGCGTTGGTGTCGGTGCTCGCCACCTCGAGGTAGGTGCGGAATCCGAGCGCGCCGAGCAGCCAGAGCGCCATGGTCACCACGGCACCCGGGACGTCGGCCCGCCACGGCGTGACGTGGTTCGGCGCGAGGTGGAAGACCGTGGCCGCCCACGCGACGAGGGCGGCCACGAGCACCGGCGGACGGGCCCAGGTCCAGAGGGTGACGTAGAGCCCGCCGGCACCGACGGTCTCCTCGGCGAGGCGCGTCCCGACCCCGAACAACGGTCCGAGCACCACCATGGCGAGGACGACGGCGCCGACGACGAGGGAGCCGGCCGCCAACAGGAGCGCGAGACCCCTGGTCCTCAGCCAGCCGCGAGTCTCGGGGACCTCGTAGACGACGTCGAGGGCGCGGATCACCGCGTTGAAGCCCCGCGACGCGGTGTAGACCGCCGCGAGGACACCGAACCCGAAGAGCCCGGCGCTCGGCTGCTCGAAGAGGGACTCGACGGCGGTGACCACCGGGCCGGCGTCGGAGCCGAGCGCGCCCTGGAGGGCGTCGATCATCGCCTCTCGGACCCGGGTCCCGGCGTCCTCGCCGACGACGGCGTCGATCGAGCCGAGCGCGGCGGCGAGGGCGAGCACGGCGGGGAAGATGCTGAGCACGGCGTAGAACGCGACCTCGGCGGCGAGCCCGGTGACCCGATGGCGCTGGACGGCGTCGACGTACTCGCGCGCCGCGCCGAGCGCGGGACCGACACGTGCATGTCCCGCCAGACCCTCTGCCGTCTCGGCTGCCCGTCGACGAAGATCCGAGAGGCTGCCCACCGCCCCACCGTGGCACGCGGCCCGCGGCCCGGGCTAGTGGAACCCGGCGTCGCCCGGCGAGGGCAGCACGATCCAGGTACGTCCGGGGGTGAGCCGGATCGCCTCGCCCGATGCGTCGAGCCAGCGGGTCGGCGAGGTGGGTGTGGCCTGTTCCCACCGCCCCTCGATGACGTGACCGTCGGTGAGCACCCAGAGCGGCCCGGAGCCGGTGACGACCGCCTCGGGCGACCGGGCGTCCGCGGGGCTCGGCTGGTACTCGACGAAGCGGACGACGACGTTCTGTGGCGCGATCTGACCGCCGCCGGCCACGGTGTGCGGCCGCCCGTCGGTGTCGCGGCGCCACCCGCCGATCCCGGGATCCCAGGTGAACGATCCGCGGGTCGAGCCGTAGGTGATGTTGACGCCGCTGACCGGACGTGCCGTGCTCGGCAGGCCCTCGCCGTCGGACCGGAACTCGAAGATGGCCTGTGGAGCGGAACCGCCACCCTCGGCACCCCAGAGCCGCGACGTGCTCGTGTAGAGGTTGTGGGGCGCCCGGCGGCTCGACTCGCGGTAGTAGAGGCGGGAGTGCCGGGTGGCGCCGACGTCGACGAGCGGCGAGGCGGCGAGCGCCCCTCCGACGCCGAGGTTCGCGCCCGAATAGGCGAACAGCGGGGCGCCGAGGTTCGCGAGGAGGTGGATGTCGCTGGTGCGTGCCGACCGCACCGGACCGAGGGGGTCGGCCCCGGTCGACTGGAAGAGCGCCGCGAGCCGCGAGAGTCCGGACTCCACCTTCTCCTCGATGACGATGTCGGCGGCGGCGAGGCCGGTCTGGGGTCGGGCGCCCGAGACGTTGTCGATCTTCACGACGAGGATGGGCCGGGTCTCGACCCGGTCGACCGGGAGGCCGGTGAGGATCGCCCGGTTCAGCCGGCGGAGCTGGTCGTCGAGGTCGGCCACCCGCGCGGCGAGCTCGTCGCGCGTGGCGAGCGCCGCCGATGCGTCCGATCGGCGCTCGTCGAGCGCAGCGTCGAGCTCGGGGATCTCCTCGTCGAGCTCGTCGAGCTCCTCGGTGAGTCGGTCGCGGCGTTCGTCGAGCCGGTCGAGGTTCGAGCTCGCCCACTCGACGACCGAGGAGTAGAGGGCGCGATCGCGCACCCCGTCGATGCCCGTCGACCCGTCGGCGATCTCCGCGAGGATGCTGTTCGCCGCCGGGTCGCCCGCCATGTACACCTGGATGGCCACCGCGCGACGGATGGCGAGGGGCTCCTCGCGCTGGCGGAGCGTGTGCTCGAGGTCGCGGGCCAGCGCGGCCCGCACGAACCTCGACTCGGCGAGCGCCACCTCGGCCTGGACGACGGCTCGATCAGCGGTGTTCAGCGCGGCCTCGGCGTCGACCAGCTGGGCGGCGACCGCGGCGCGTTGGTCGAGGAGGCGTTGGCGGACGTCGCCCGAACCCGCCTCGTCGTCCTGGGCGTGGCCCGGTGTTGCCAACCCCGCGAGCACCACGCAGACGACGAGGCCGACGGCGGCGAAGGTGCGACGGAGCGAGAGGTGGCGGGATCGACGGGTCATCGGGGAGGTCTCACACGGATCTGCCGCCCGCCGGGCATCGTAGTCGTGCTCGGCCGGACGGCCCGATCACCCCTCAGCCGGCATCGACCTCGCGGGTCGCGTGGTGGGCGTCGACCGCGGCGCGCACGGCCTCGGGAGCGGGGGACTCACCGCCATCGACCTCGAACGCGTCGATCTCGTTGCCCGCCTCGTGGACGTACACCATCGGCCCGCCGTACCACCGGTAGGTGAGCCCGCTGCCGTCGTCGGGGTCGAAGACCGTGTAGGAGATCACGACAGCGACGGTAGTCGACCGGGTCCGGTGGGGGGTCGTGCCGTCAGGCGAGCCGTTGGCGGCGTCGGGACCGGGCCGCCACCAGCGCGGCGTCGGCGGCGTCGAGCGCGTCGGTGACCGTCGACTCGGGGCCGGCGTGGATCGCGCCGATGGTGACCGCCACGCGGATCTCGACCTCGCGGCCGTCGCCGAGGGTCAACGAGATCCCGCTGCGCATCAGCCAGTTGATGCGGTCGACGAGCCGCGAGAGCGCCGGCTCGACGAGGCCGTCGGCGACGACGACGAACTCGTCGCCGCCGTAGCGGGCGACGAGATCGGAGTCGCGCACGGCGTCGCTCAACCGGTGCGCGACCTCGACGAGGACCTGGTCGCCCCCGCCGATGCCGTAGGTGTCGTTGACGAGGCGCAGCTCGTGGACGTCGACCATCAGCACCCCGACGCGAGAGTCGCGCATCGCCGCCCGCGAGAGGGCATGGCCGAGGCGCTCGTGCACGAGCCGCCGGTTGGCGAGGCCGGTGAGGGCGTCGTGTGTCGCGGCGTGGGCCAGACGGTCACGCGCCTCGGCCAGCGCGGCGACGTCGGTGGCCGTCGCCACGACGCCGCGCACCGCCTCGTCGGAGGTGAGGTCGACGAAGGTGAGGCTCATCGGGTGGGGGGACCCCTCGACGTCGACGAGCTCGGCCTCGAGGGTGGCGCGGGCGCGCCCGTCGACGACCTCTTCGAGCCGTTCGGACACGACGAGGACGTTCGCGATGCTCACGAAGTCGGTGAGAGGCCGTCCGAGGCTCGTCTCGAGATCGTGGCCGAGCAGGCGGGTGAAGGCGCGGTTCGCGCTCCGGATGCGGCCGTCGGGTTCGAGCACCAGGGCGATGGTGGGGAGGGCGTCGAACACCGCCGCCGCGGCGGGTCCGTCGCCTGCCGCGAGCTCCCAGCGTCGACGCTCGGTGACGTCGCGCAGCGCGAGCACCACTCCGTCGAGCTCGGGGGCCGCCCGTCCTCGCAGCTCGATGCGCCGGTAGCTCCCCGAGCGATCGCGCACCCGGATCTCGATGAGGGTGCCGTGATCCTTCTCCTGGACACTGCCGAGCGACACGAGCGCGGTCGCGAGGTCGTCCGGGTGGACGAGTTCGGTGGCGTCCCAGCCGACCGCGGTGTCGCGGGTCCACCCGAACAGCTCCTCCGCCGCGTCGTTGCCCCACACGATGGTGCCGGTGGGGCTGATGACGACGATGGGATCGGGCAGGTGCGCCCACAGCCGGGAGATGTCCACCTCCTGATCTTGCCCCGGCGGGACGGGGGATGCAGAAGTCGACGGGCCACCGGTCATCCGGTCCCATCGGCAGGGGCGCCGCCGGGTTGAGCACGCTTCACAGCGGCCGTGCCGCTGTGGTGCGTCGGGGGTCCGCGGACCCGGTGGTACCGTCCCGCTCGTGGCCCGGACCACCACACCCGCACCGACCTGGCACCTGACGTGGCACACCACCGAGGTCCAGGGGCGACCGGCGAAGTACGGCGAGGCCGGAGAGGGCACTCCCTTCGTCTTCCTCCACGGATGGGGCCTCTCGGACCGCACCTACAAGCGGGCCCTCGGCCGCCTCGCCCGCATGGGGCTCCGGGTGCTCGCCCCCTCGCTCCCCGGCTTCGGCGGCACCGCGTCGCTCCCTCGCGACGAGTTCAGCCTCGCCGGCTACGCCCGGTGGGTCGCCGACTTCAACGCGGCGGTGGGGCTCGACGGCCGCTGGTACCTCGGCGGGCACTCCTTCGGGGGCGGGGTGGCGATCGTGACCGCGCACGCGCACGGCGACGGCCTCGGTCTGCTGGTCCTCGTCAACTCCATCGGTGGATCGGTCTGGAAGCAGCCGCGCCGACCCGGCACCGACCCCCGACACCTCGCCGACCGCCCGTTGTGGGACTGGGGCCTCCACTTCCCCTACGACGTCGCCGGTCCGCGCACCTTCCGCGCGGTGGTTCCCGTCATCGCGAAGGACATGGTCCGCAACTTCGTGCGCGACCCCCTCGGGTTCCTCCGGGTGGGTCGCCTCGCCGGCGAGGCCAACCTGCTCCCCGAGCTCGAGGACCTCCGACGCCGTCGCCTCCCCGTGGTCGTGCTGTGGGGCGACGAGGACAAGGTGCTCCCCGCAGCCTCGCGCGAGGCGATGGCCGAGGCCCTCGGCGGCCGGCCGGAGGTGGTGCCGGGCAGCCACGGATGGCTGCTCGAGGACCCCGAGCGTTTCGGCGAGCTGATGACGAACGTCGTGGGGGTGGCCGAGCGGGCTCGCTCGACGGGTGCGAGGAAGGTCAGGCCAGGACGGCGTTGACCCGCTCGAGCGCCTCCTCCTCGGAGACGTCGAGCGCGAAGCTCAACTCGGAGACCAACACCCCGCGGGCCCGCACGAGCATCGACTTCTCGCCGGCCGACAGACCCTTGGAGGCCTCGCGCAGCGCGAGGTTCCTCACCACCTCGGCCACCTGGTAGACGTCGCCCGACTTCAGCTTCTCCTGGTGGTTCTTGAAGCGCCGGCTCCAGTTCGACGGCTCGCGGACGTCCTTCTTCTTCAGCAGCTCGAAGAGGTCTTCGATGTCCTCCTGGGAGATCGGGGGGCGCATCCCGACGTCTTCGGCCCGATCGGCCGGGACCGACACGGTGAGGTCCCCGTGTGCCATGCGAAGCACGAGGTACTCGGTCTCCTCACCGAACGCGACGCGCTTCTCCTTGCGCTCGATCACCGCCGCGCCGTGCTGCGGATACACGACACGGTCACCAGGCTTGAAGGACATGAGACTCCCGAGGTCGTTCTGCAAGAGGGTGGCACGACAGTGTACCGGCCCCCGCACCGGACCGATTCGAGCGAGAGCAACCGGTGCGCGGCCTGCCCGCCGCGGTCAACCGGCGCGCCCCTGGTTCCAGTGGCGGCGGCACAGCAGCTCGTAGGTGACCTCCGAGTCGGTGTCGCTGCGGGTGTCGCCCACCACGACGACCTCGCCCTCGTACACCTGCTTGCCGTCGACGAGGCGGGCGTTGTGGGTCGCGCGCCGCGTGCACCAGCAGCGGGCCTCGACCTGGAGCTCCTGGCGCACGTCGGCGACCTCCAGGAGTCGGGTCGTCCCCTCGAAGAGGCGGCCGCGGAAGTCGGTCAGGAGCCCGAACACGTACGCGTCGGCGTCGAGGAGGTCGACGATGTCGGCGAGCTGGTCGATCTGGGACGGGCGGTAGAACTGGGCTTCGTCGCACACGAGGTACTCGAGGGAGCCGTGCTCGGCGATGACCTCCTCGGCGAGGGCGAACAGGTCGAGATCCGGCGTGACCTCGATGGCGGGTTCGGCGACCCCGAGGCGGCTCGACACCGACGAGCTCGCCCGGTCGAGCTGGGTGAGCAGCAGGCCGTTCTGTCCGCTGTTGGTGAGGTTGTGGTGGATCTGCAGCGCCAGCGTGCTCTTGCCCGAGCCCATCGTGCCGAAGTAGAAGCGCAGCTCTGCCATCGCCGCTGGAGCCTACCGGCGCGCTCGACGCGGGTCAGCGGCGCCGGCCGTGGGTGGCGACGAAGCGCCCGAACTCGGCGACGGTGAGCGGCGGCGAGTACCAGAACCCCTGGGCGTGCTCGCAGCCGAGCTCGCGGAGGGCGTCGGCCTGGGCCTCGGTCTCGACACCCTCGGCGACGGTGCCGAGGCCGAGCGAGCGGGCGAGGCCGACGATGGCGGTGACGATCGCCGCGTCGCTCCCCTCCTCGGTGAGGCCGTCGACGAACTCGCGGTCGATCTTCAGGACGTCGATCGCGAGCCGGCGGAGGTAGCTGAGCGAGGAGTGCCCGGTGCCGAAGTCGTCGAGGGCGACCTTCACCCCGAGCTGCTGGACGGCCTCGAGTTCGGCGATCGCCTCGGCACCCGAGAGCAGGGCGCTCTCGGTGATCTCGATGCAGAACCGGTCGGGTTCGACGCCCGTCGCGGCGAGCGCCGCCTCGATCGTGTCGGCGAGACCTCCGTCGCGGAGCTGGCGCACCGAGACGTTGACCTGCACGGTGAACTCGGCGTAGCAGGGGTCGTCGCGCCACTCGGCGAGCTGACGGCAGGCGTCGCGAACCACCCACGCACCGATCGTCGAGATGACCCCGGTCTCCTCGGCGACGTCGAGGAACTCCCCCGGGAGGAGCAGCCCCCTCGTGGGGTGCTGCCAGCGGAGGAGCGCCTCGGCCCCGACGATGGACCCGTCGGCCACCGAGACGATGGGTTGGTAGTGGAGACGGAGCTGGTCGCTCGTGACGGCCGCCCGCAGATCGGACTCGGTGGAGACCTTGTCGCTCGCCCCTCGGACGAGTTCGTCGTCGTAGCGGCGGACCCGGTTGCCGCCCGCCGACTTCGCCGCATCGAGCGCGGCGTCGGCCCGGCGCATCACCGTCGCCGCGTCGACCGCGCCGTCGGCGACGGTCACCCCGATGCTCGCGGTGGTGTACACCGGCCGGCCGTCGACGACGAAGGGCTCGCCGAACTCCGCGACGAGCCGCTCGGTGAGCTCGTCGAGCGCCGCGGCTTCCACCGGCTCGACGAGCACGACGAACTCGTCGGACCCGACACGGGCGGCGAGGTCGCCACCGCGGAGGTGGGCGCGCAGGCGGGCAGCGGTTTGTTGGAGGACCGAGTCGCCCACGTGGTGGCCGAGCGAATCGTTGACCCGCTTGAAGCGGTCGAGGTCGATGGCGACGACGGCGACCTCGCTCCCGGTGACCTGCGCGCGGGCGAGGGCCGCGGCGAGCAGTTCGTCGAAGAGGAGGCGGTTCGCGAGCCCGGTGAGGGGGTCGCGCCGAGCCTGCGCGACGAGCTCCTCCTCGTAGCGCCGACGCTCGGTGACGTCGCGCATGTTCATGACGATGCCCTGCACCGCCGGATCGTCGAGCAGGTTGGTCGACGACTCCTCGATGTACACCCAGCTGCCGTCGGGTCGCAGCATCCGGTACGAATCGATGAGCCGCGCGCCGGGCATCGACCGGACCCTCGTGCGGGCCTCCTCCACGAGGTCGCGGTCGTCGGGGTGCACGAGCAACAACCGGACCCCCGGGTCACGGAGGTCGTCGAGCGTGTAGCCGGTGATGCGGGCGACCGCCGGACTCGCGTACACCGTGTTCATGTCGGCGTCGACGACGCGCACGCCGTCGGCCGCCTGGTCGAACATGGCGCGGAACCTCGCCTCGTTGAGGGCGAGTGCGGTCTCGGCCTCACAGCGCCGCAGCGCCGAGCCGAAGACGTTCGCGCACGCGCCGAGCGCCCACACGACCTGGTCGGACCAGTGACGCTCCTCGCGGACCGCGTCGAGGCCGACGAGGCCGTAGAGCTCGCCCTTCACGAACATCGCCTGGCCGGCGAGTGACCGGATGCCCTGGGCGCGGAGGATCTCGCGCTCGGCGGCGAGCGACTCGTCCATCGAGTCGACCGAGGGGATCACGAGCGGCCCCGCAGGGTTGCCGATCCAGGTGGCGAACCCCGGCAGGTCGCCGATTGCCACGCCCCGCATGTTGTCGATCTCCGAGCGGATGCCGGGCGCGCACCACTCGTAGGCGTGCTCGACGTAGCGCCCGTCGGCGGTGAGGTTGAAGATCCAGGCGCGATCGGCGTCGCAGTTCGCGCCGAGCTCGCCGAGCGCGT
The DNA here is from genome assembly GCA_964488835.1 of uncultured Iamiaceae bacterium. Lineage (GTDB taxonomy): Bacteria > Actinomycetota > Acidimicrobiia > Acidimicrobiales > SKKL01 > SKKL01. The sequence continues at coordinate 15,703 of CAZAVX010000061.1, forward strand.
CGCGGACGGCTTCTTCGATCTCGTCGGCCCCGACCTCGACGAACCTCGCCGAGATGCGGGCCACGAGCTCGTCGGCAGCGACGCGGGAGCGGAGTGCTTCCTCGGCCGCGCGCCGGGCCGTGACGTCGCGCCCGTAGACGACGAGGCTGTCGACGCCCGGCACGCCGATCTGGTTGACGATCCACGACTCGTACCAGACGTAGCCGTCGTCGCGTCGGACTCGCGACGCGACCCGGGCCTTCGTGCCGACGGGGCCGGTGCTGGCCTCGACGACGGCGGCACGCAAGGCGTCGCGGTCGTCGGGATGGATCACCGCGAGGAGGTCACCGCCGGTGGATGCGGCTCCGAGCAGCTCCTCGGAGTGCTCGGAGCGGTACACCACGGTGCCGTCGACCCGCATCATGACGATGGCGTCGGCCGACGCGCTGACGAGGGACCGGAACCGCTGCTCGGACTCCATCAGCTGGCGTTCGGCATCGACCTGATCGGTGACGTCGCGTGCGCTGATGACGACACCGTCGACGATCTCCTCGCCGAGCCGGTTGCGGGAGACGACCTCGACCCAGGTCCACTGGCCGTCGCCGCGGCCCACACGGAGCCGGTGTCGGCGGCTCGCGACCTCACCGCCGACGAAGAGCTCGAACGCCGCGGTGGTGGCCTCTCGGTCGTCGGGGTGGATGAACCGCGAGATCGGGACGGGGTCGTCGCCGGGTTCCCAGCCGAGCAGCTGCGTGGCCTGGACGTTGGCATGGACGAGGTGGCCGGCGGCGTCGAGGACCACCAGCATGTCGACCGAGGCATCGACGAGCGCGGCACGCTGGTCGGCCGTGAGGCGCCGCGGGGACGGTTCGGATCGGCGTGTTGTCGGCTGCGACGGACTCACCTCCTCCCCCCTCGGACCGTGCCCGTCCCTGACGTACCACCCGCGTCGGCCGAATCGTAGGGGAGATGAGTCGTCGGACGGAGGGACCCGATGTGGCTCCACGCGCCCGCGACCCACCCGCTACCGTCGTGGGCGCCCTCGACCCACCGGGAGGTCCCTCGTGCGCTCACTTCTCCTCCGCTGGGCGATCCTCGCGCTCGGCATCTCGGCCGCCGCCTGGCTGTTCAGCGGCGTGCACGTCGAAGGAGGGTTCTGGAGCTACGTATGGGTGGCCGCGATCCTCGGCCTCCTCAACGCGGTGGTCCGCCCGGTCCTGATCCTGCTCACCCTACCGCTCACGGTCCTCACCTTCGGGCTGTTCCTCTTCGTCGTGAACGCCATCACGCTCGCGATGACCGACTGGCTGAGCACCGCCATCGACATCGACGGGTTCT
>CAZAVX010000062.1:0-4380 GCA_964488835.1 uncultured Iamiaceae bacterium
GAACGGCCCCTACGCGTCGGTGTCGGGCGACTGGTTCGGCGGCCCGGCGAGCGACCACTTCGTCGGACGGGCCCTCCTCCTCGCGGTGGTGGCGGTGCTCGTCGGCGTGCTCGGCCGACGCGCCGGCACCGACGACCGTCCCGTCCCGCCGAGCGCCCGCCTGGCTGTCGCGCTGCTCGCAGCGGGCGCGCTCGCGGTCCCGGTGCTCGTCGGCCACACCAGCACGGCGGGCACGGTCGCCACCGTGGCGGTCATGGCCCACCTGGTGGTCGCCGGTTCGTGGCTCGGGGCCACGCCGGCGATGCTGCTCGTCGTCGCCCGGGGCACCTCGCGCGCACGGGACCTCGCGACCTTCTCGCGGGCGGCCACGTTCCTGCTCGCCGCCACGGTCGTGGGCGGGGCGACGGCCGTGCAGGTGCTCACCGGCGGGTTGGGCAACGCCACGCCGAGCTGGGCGTGGGCGCTCTTCGCCAAGGTCGCCCTCGTCGGCGTGGCGGTCACCGCCGGGGCGTGGAACCGGTGGAACGTCGTCCCTCGCGCCGACGAGCTGCCCCGGCCCGAGGCCACCATCGCGTTGAAGGTCGAGGCACTCGCGCTGGTCGGCGTCGTCGTCGCGAGCATGGCGCTCACCCACAACGGGCCGCCGAGCACCGAGCTCCTCGACGAGAGCGGCCCGGTCGTCGTCGACGTCACCGAGGCCGACGTGCGCGTGCAGTTCATCCTCGATCCCGGCCGCGTCGGCACCAACGACATCCACCTGTTCCTCCTCGACGAGGTGGGCATGCCGATCGAGGTGGAAGAGGTCACGGTCTCGATCGAGTCCGAGGCCCTCGGGGTCGGACGCATCGAACAGCCGCTCACCCGGCTCGGGGCCGGACACCACACCGGGAGCACGGGCGACCTCGGGCGCGCCGGCGAGTGGGAGGTGCACGTCGTCGTGCGCCCCGACCCGTTCAGCCAGGTCGAGGTCCGTGAGACGATGCGCATCCGCCCCTGACCGCGCAGTCCAGCGGGCGGCGGCTCAATGGTCGGCTCAGCGGTCGGCGGCTCAGCGCCCCACGCCGCCGAGGCGCAGGAACAGCGCGGGGAGCAGGAGCGACTCGTTGGGGTTCCGCTCGAGCGACTCGGCCGCGTCGGCGATCGCCTTCACGGCCGCCACCGCCTCGCGGGAGGTTCCCGGACTGGTGAGCCGCGCCCGGTACACCTCGGCGAGCACGGTGAAGCCGTAGCGCAGCTCGTCGGCGCGCAGGCGCCGGATCTCCCGGCGATGACGGGCCTCGAGGTCCTTGCGCCCCGAACCACGCTCGCCGAGGACCGTCGCCCGGGCGTCGAGCGCCTCGATCTCGGCCTTGTGGCGCTCGACGAGTGGCGCCTGCGCGTCGTCGATCATCGCGGCGAGCTCGGCGGCGACGGCCGCGACCGTCGCACCGGTGCCGTCGAGGCGGTCGGGCACCGCGGCCCACGCGTCGCGCCGGAGCACGAACCGGGGGTCGGAGAGCAGGAGCCGCGCACGGTCGAGGCTGCCGAGCGCGCCCGTGGCGGCCACCTCGGCGGCCTCGGGCGCTGCGCCCTCGGCGACGAGCGTCGCGACGATGTCGTCGTGGGCCACGGCGTGGAAGTCGACGCGGACACAACGCGAGGCGATCGTGACGAGCTCGGGGGTCACCTCGTCGGCCACGACGACGAACGTGACGTGGGGCGACGGCTCCTCGAGGGTCTTCAAGAGGACAGGGGCAGCGAGGTGCACGAGGTGGAAGTCGAGCAGCACCCACACCGAGCGCGCCGCGTCGACGGGGCTCAGCGAGGCCCGCTGCACGATCCAGCGGGCCGACCCCTCCTCGGGATTGCGGTCGTCACCGACCGGGATGTATGGACCCTTGCGCTCCACCACGTGGAGGTCGGGGTGTTGCTCGGCGACGGCGAGGTCGCGGTGGCGGCGCGCCGCCTCGGGATCGGCCCCGGCGGCGAACAGCTCACCGGCGAAGACGCGGGCCGCGGTGCGGCGTCCGCTGCCCGACGGTCCGACGAACAGGTAGGCGTGGGCGGGCTGATCGACCGCGGCCCGCAGGCGCGCCACCGCCTCGTGCTGACCGACGACCCGCTCCCAGGGATCGACCGCCTCGGTCACGTGGTGCCTCCGATGCCGAGCCGCTCGGCGACCGCCGTCCGGACCCGGTGGGCGACCTCCTCCACCGTGCCCGTGGCGTCGATGCGGACCCAGCGCTCGGGCTCGGCCCCGCTCAGCTCGTCGAAGCCGCGGGCGACCCGTTCGTGGAACTCCCGGCCGACGCCCTCCAGACGGTCGAGGTCGACCAGGCGCGAGACCGAGACCTCGGGCGGGACGACGAGCAGCACGTTGAGGTCGGGCCACACGCCGTCGACCGCGAAGGCCGACAGCGCTCGGACCTCGGCCAGGTCGAGCCCCCGGCCGAAGGCCTGGTAGGCGAACGACGAGGCGGCGAAGCGGTCGGTGACGACGTGGCGGCCCGCGGCGAGCGCCGGCTCGATCACCTCGTGGACGTGCTGGGCCCGTGCCGCGGCGAACAGCAGCGCCTCGGCCCGGTCGCACATCGAGGTGTCGCTCGGGTCGAGCAACATCGCGCGCACCGCCTCGCCGAGGCGGGTGCCGCCGGGCTCGCGGGTGAGCACCGCGCCGAGGTGCTCGGCGAGCAGGCGCGCCTGGGTCGACTTGCCGCTCGCCTCGCCACCTTCGAGGGCGATGAACCAGCCCCGGCCCGCCCGGTCGTCAGCCACCTGCGTGTGCCTCCTCGGTGGAGTCGTCGTCGTGCCGGGCCGTGGGCACCGCGGCGCGGAAGCTCCACGCCGCGATCAGGCCGGCGAGCACGATGATCGCACCGGCGAGCCAGAGCGTGAGACGGACTCCGGGGACGAAGAGGTGCACGCCGAGCACCTCGAGCTCGCGATCGACCCACCGTTGGGAGAGCGAGTCGAGCATCTGGGAGAGGAACGGACCGATGAGGAACGCCGAGAGCACGCACAGCCGCACGAGCGTGTAGAGCGCCCCGAAGGCCCGGCCCCGCATCTCGTCGCCGACGTTCTCGTGCAGCAGCGTGAAGCCGAGCACGTAGACGAAGCCGGCGCACACCCCGAGGCTCGCGACCCCGAGCACCGCCGGGCCCATCGTCGAGGTGGAGGCCGCGGCGACGAGCAGCCCACCCGCAGCGAGCACGGCGACGGTGAACAGCTGACGCTTGGGCACCCGGTTCTGGAGCACCGAGACTGCCAGCACCCCGACCGCGACACCCATGCCGAGGCCGAAGGTGAGCAGACCGAAGCCCGCTTCGCCGCGGCCGAGCACCTCGTTGGAGAACACGGCACCGAGGGGCACGAGCATGCCGCCACCGATGAGCCCGGTGGCCAGCCCGACGATGACCGCCCGGGCGACGGGATCGACGAAGGCGAACTCCCAACCTTCCTTCAGCTCGGAGAACGCCTGGGTGAACTCGACGCGCTTGGAGTCGGCGCGCTCGCGGGGCGGGCGGCGGGGGATGGCGAGGGTCGACACGAGGAAGGCGGCGACGAGGAAGAGCGCGGCGTCGGTGTAGAAGGCGAGCCCTTCCTGGTTGAGCCGGAGCGCGTCGAGCCACGTGACCTCGGCGAGGAGCTCGGCGACACGGGAGATGACCGCGAAGAGGCCGGCGCCGACCGGGAACGTGCCGTACGCGGCGACGACCGACAGCGAGTTCGCCGACGCCAGGCGCTCGGGCGGCACGAGGTTCGGAACGGTCGCCTCCTTGGCCGGCTGCCAGAGGAGGGTGAACACCTCGAGGGCGAGCGAGGCGAGGACGAGACCCCACAGCGAACCGACGAACGGCAGGGTGACGAGCACGGCCGCCCGGCCGACGAGGCACCCGACGAGGAGCTTCTTGCGGTCGAGCCGGTCGGCGAAGAGGCCGGCCACGGGCGCGAGGAAGAACCCCGGGCCGATGCGGGCGGCGAGCACGAGGCCGATGGCGACGCCTTCGGACCCGGCGCCGACGCGGGCGGCGAGGGCGGTGATGGCGATGAGGCCCAACCAGTCGGCGGTGGCCGACACCACCTGCGCGAGCCAGAGCCGGAAGAACGCGTGGGACCCGAAGATCCGGACGTGCCGACCCGCCTCCTCGAGGTCGCGGGGCGAGGGGGCGGGCGGGATGGCGGCGACCGGCCCGAGCTGGGTCTCGTCGTCGGGGCCGGCGGTCACGGCGCGCCGGTTCACCCTCGTCGGGTCGCTCTCGTCCACTGTCGACACGCTAGGGGACCTCCCCGGCCGGCCCCATGACCGGCCGGTGGCCGGCGGGGCGGTCCGGGTCACTCGTCGGACCCGGCCTCGGGGCCGTCGGCGGATGTCGTGGGCGCTGCGTCGGCGGCCTTCTTCGC
>CAZAVX010000062.1:4480-16835 GCA_964488835.1 uncultured Iamiaceae bacterium
CGGCCTCGGGGCCGTCGGCGGATGTCGTGGGCGCTGCGTCGGCGGCCTTCTTCGCCGCCGCCTTCTTCGCGGGGGCCTTCTTCGCGGAGGCCTTCTTCGCGGAGGCCTTCTTCGCGGGCGCCTTCTTGGCCGCCGCCTTCTTCGCGGGCGCCTTCCTCTTCGCTGCCCGCTTCTTGGTGGGCGCGGCCTCACGGCGGATCTGGAGGAGCTCGGATGCCCGCTCGTCGGTGAGGTTCTCGACGGTGTCGCCCTTGCGGAGCGACGCGTTCGTCTCGCCGTCGGTGACATAGGGGCCGAACCGGCCGTCCTTCACCACCATCTGCTTGCCCGACACCGGGTCGACGCCCAGTTCGCGAAGGGGCGGTGCGACGGTCTGGCCCCTTCGCCGCTTCGGCTCGGCGAGGATGCGGAGGCACTCCTCGAGGGTGATCGTGAACAGCTGCGCCTCGCTCTCGAGGCTGCGGCTGTCGTTCCCCTTCTTCAGGTACGGCCCGTAGCGGCCGTTCTGGACGGTGATCTCCACGCCGTCGGCGGGGTCGACGCCCACCACCCGAGGCAGCGAGAGCAGCTTCAGGGCGTCCTCGAGGGTGACCGACTCGAGCTGCATGTCCTTGAAGAGCGACGCGGTCTTCGGCTTCGTCTTCGACGAGTCGTCGATCTCACCGAGCTGCACGTAGGGGCCGAACCGGCCCGCCTTCGCGAAGACCGGGAGCCCTGACTCGGGGTCGATGCCGAGTTCGCGGTCGCCCGCCGGGGCCTCGAGCAGCTCGATCGCCCGGTCGATGGTGAGCTCGTCGGGGGCGAGATCCTCGGGGATGCCCGCGGTGTCCTCGCCGCGCTGGAGGTAGGGGCCGTAGCGACCCACCCGCGCGACGACCGGCACTCCGTCGGCGTCGACACCGATGGGGATGCTGTTCACGTCGCGGGCGTCGATCTCGGCGAGGCGGTCCGACACCATCGCCTTGAGGCCGGGTGTGTCCTCGCCACCGAAGTAGAAGCGCGAGAGCCACGGGATGGCGTCCATCTCGCCACCCGCGATGTCGTCGAGGTCGTCCTCCATGCGGGCGGTGAACTCGTAGTCGACGAGATCGGGGAAGTGCCGTTCGAGCAGGGTCACCACCGAGAACGCGGTGAAGGACGGCACGAGCGCCATCCCCTTCTTCCACACGTAGCCCCGGTCCTGGATCGTGGACATGATCGACGCGTAGGTGGAAGGACGGCCGACCTCGAGCTCCTCGAGCCGCTTGATGAGCGACGCCTCGTTGTAGCGGGGCGGCGGCTGGGTCTCGTGTCCGTCGGGGCGCAGCTCGACCGGTCGCACCGTGTCGCCCTCGGCGAGTGGCGGGAGGCGACGCTCCTGGGCATCGTCGGAGGGACCGTCGGTGTCCTCGACGTAGACCCGGCGGAAGCCCTGGTGGGTGATGACCGTGCCGCTGGTGGAGAACTCGGCGTCGCGGCCGTCGGTGGCGGTGGCGCCGAGGCGCACGGTGACAGTCTCGCCGACGGCGTCGGTCATCTGCGACGCGACCGTGCGGTTCCAGATCATCTCGTAGACCCGGGCCTCGGTGGGCGCGACCTCGCGGCTCACCTCGGCGGGCGGTCGGAACCGGTCGCCCGCGGGTCGGATCGCCTCGTGGGCCTCCTGGGCGTTCTTCACCTTCGTCGCGTAGACGCGGGGGGCGTCGGGCAGGAACTCGGTGCCGTACCGCTCGGTGATCTCGCGGCGGGCCGCGGCGAGCGCGGTCTCCGACAGCGTGGTGCTGTCGGTACGCATGTAGGTGATGTAGCCCTGCTCGTAGAGGGTCTGGGCGGCGCGCATCGCCTGGGCGGACGACAGGCGGAGCTTGCGGCTGGCCTCCTGCTGGAAGGTGGAGGTCATGAACGGCGCCGCAGGACGCCGGCGGTACGGCCGGCTCTCGACCGAGCGCACCGTGAAGGACTGATCGGCGAGGCCGTCGGCGAGCGACCGCGCCGCCGTCTCGTCGAGCGCGACACCGTCGCCGGTGAAGGCGCCGGAGGAGTCGAAGTCGCGGCTCGTGGCCACCTTCGCCCCGTCGACCTGCACGAGCGTGGCCTCGAAGCTCGGCGCCTCGTCGTCGGCGGTGGCCGCGGAGAACGTGCCCTCGATGTTCCAGTAGGTGGCAGGGACGAACGCCATGCGCTCGCGCTCACGCTCGACGACGATGCGGGTGGCGACGCTCTGCACCCGTCCGGCCGACAACTGCGGGAGCACCTTCTTCCACAGCACCGGCGACACCTCGTAGCCGTAGAGGCGGTCGAGCAGCCGGCGCGCCTCCTGCGCGTCGACGAGGCGACGGTCGAGGTCGCGGGGCTCCTCGATCGCCCGGCGGATGGCCTCGGGGGTGATCTCGTGGAACACCATCCGCTTCACCGGCACCTGCGGGTTCAACGTCTCGAGGAGGTGCCACGCGATGGCCTCGCCCTCGCGGTCCTCATCGGTGGCGAGATACAGCTCGGTGGCGTCCTTCAGCAGCCTCTTCAGCCGCTGCACGACGTCCTTCTTCTGGGAGGAGACGATGTAGAGCGGCTTGAAGTCGTTGTCGACGTCGATGCCGAGACGCGCCCACGGCTCACCCTTGTAGGTCGCCGGCACCTCGGCGGCGTTCCGCGGCAGGTCGCGGATGTGCCCGACAGAGGATTCGACGATGTAGTCGTCGCCGAGATAGCCCGCGATGGTGCGGGCCTTGGCGGGTGACTCGACGATGACGAGGGGCTTGCTCACAGGGGACAGGTAAGGGGTAGCCGTCGAGGTTTGTCAACAACACCCCCCGATCGTGCCCCGTCCGAGGGGGCTCTGATCACTCCCCGGCGGACTCGTTCGCGGGGGCCGGGGAACGTGGCGGTCGAGCCACCACGAGACGGACGACGGTGCCGCTCGGCGTGGCCTGGAACTCGGTCTCGTCGACGAGCACGCGCATGAGCGGGATGCCCAGTCCGCTCTCGAAGAGGAGGCGGTCCGGGTGCTCGGGATCGGGGGCCGACTCGACCGCGTCGGGGTCGAATCCGCCGCCGTGGTCGGTGACCGCGACCTCGATGCGGTCCTCGGCGAGGTCACAGCGGATGAGGATGCGCTGTTCCCTCCCCGCCGAGGCGTGGGCCTCGATGGCGTTCGTGCACGCCTCGGACACGGCGACACGGAGGTTCTCGATGCGGTCGTCGGAGAACGTCGGCTCGATTGTGGCCGCGCCGGTGATGACGAGCCGGGCGAGCGAGAGGTAGTCGGGCCGCGCCGGGATCTCGAGCTCGACGATCTCGCTCACGGCCCCGCCTCGCTCATGACCCACCCGCTCCTGGTGCGGTGCTGGCGACGACGGCGTCGATGCTGTCGGCCACCTCGAACACGTCGTCGAGGCCGGTGAGCTGGAGCAGGCGCAGGACGCCCGGCTCGGTGACGACGAGCGCGAGGCGGCGCCCGGTCGATCTGCTCCGCTTCAGGGCGCCGACGAGCACCCCGAGGCCGAAGGAGTCGACGAAGGGCACCGCGGTGAGGTCGAGCACCAGGTCGGTGGACTCGTCGGTGAGGAGGCGCACCACCTCGTTGCGGACCAGCGGCGCCGAGGTGACGTCGAGGTCGCCGACGACCGACAGCACCTGCCAGGTGTCACGGCGGCTGACGTCGAGGGTGATCACGTGCGCGGGCCTCCTGTGGGGTTCACGGCCATCTGACCAGCATGGAGCGAATTTCGTTGCGCCCAACCCCTGTGTACCCGGTCGGCCGGCGCGGCACGCTGCTGAGCGAATCACACCGCTGTGATCCCGGACCTGTCGAGCACTAGACTCGGATCCTTCCCGGGAGCTGCCATGACCGTCGCCGACCTCGGCACCCTCGACGCCCTCCTCGACCAGCTCGCCGACGACGGCCGTCTCGTGCACGTCCAGCGGCTGCCCGCCCGCCCTGCCCGTACGGCCGCCCTCACCCGCCCGCTCGGGCCCACCGCTGCGGCGCGGGTGCCGGCTGGCGGCCTCTGGACCCACCAGGCCCGGGCCATCGACACGGTGCGGGCGGGCAAGTCGGTCGCCGTCGCCACCGGCACGGCCTCGGGCAAGTCGCTCTGCTACCAGTTGCCCATCGTCGAGGCCGTCGCCGACCACCCGGTGCCCGGCACGGCGCTCGCCCTCTTCCCCACCAAGGCGCTCGCCCAGGACCAGCTGCGCTCGTTCGGCGCCCTCGAGGTGCCGGGGCTCGTCGCGGTCACCTACGACGGCGACACCAGCCCCGAGGCCCGCACGTGGGCACGGGCGAACGCCAACGTGGTGCTGACGAACCCCGAGATGCTCCACGCCGGCATCCTCCCCCACCACGGCCGGTGGGCCACCTACCTCCACCGGCTCCGCTACGTCGTCGTCGACGAGCTGCACCTGCTCCGCGGGGTGTTCGGCACCCACGTCGCGCACTTGCTCCGCCGTCTCCGCCGGCTCTGCGAGCACTACGGCTCGTCGCCCACCTTCGTGTTCTGCTCGGCAACCATCGGCGAGCCCGGCGCCCTCGCCTCCGAGCTGTGCGGGTTGTCGGTCACCGAGATCCTCGACGACGGGTCGCCGCGCGGTGCCCGCACCGTCGCATTGCTCGACCCCCCGGTGCTCGACGTCGTCACCGGTGTGCGCTCGTCGGGACACGCCGAGTCCGCCTCGGTGATGGCCGAGCTCATCCGCCGGGGCCACCGCACGCTCGCGTTCAGCCGCAGTCGCACCGGCACCGAACTGCTGGCCGCCGATGTCCGCGACCGCCTCGACCCCGACCTCGGCGAGCAGGTGCGCTCCTACCGGGGCGGCTATCTCGCCGAGGAGCGACGCGAGATCGAGGCCGCGCTGTTCACCGGCGAGCTACGGGGTGTCGTCGCCACCACGGCGCTCGAGCTCGGCGTCGACATCGGCGGCCTCGACGCGTGCGTGCTCGACGGATACCCCGGCACCATCGCGTCGCTCTGGCAGCAGATCGGCCGGGCGGGGCGCGAGCGCCAGGAGTCCCTCGCCGTGCTCGTCGCGGGCGACGACCAGCTCGACCAGTGGTTCATGACCCATCCCCTCGACCTCTTCCACCGTCCGCCCGAACCCGCCGTCGTCAACACCGCGAACCCCGACATCCTCGCCCCTCACCTCGCCTGCGCCGCCTACGAGCGACCGCTCACCCGGGCCGACGCCCGCTTCTGGGGCGAACTGCTCGACGACGGGGTGCGCGACCTCGTCCTCGCCGACCGGCTCCGCATCCGCCGCGACCGCACGGGCGAGCCCCGGGCCGTCTGGGCCGGCCGAGGGTGGCCCTCCCACGGCGTGGGGCTCCGGTCGGGCGCGGGTCACGAGGTGCGCATCGCCACCCCCGACGGCCACATCATCGGCACCGTCGATCTCGGCCGGGCGTTCACCACCGTGCACCCCGGTGCCATCTACCTCCACCAGGGGGCCACCTGGCGGGTGGCCGAGCTCGACCTCGACGACCTCGCGGCCATCGTCGTCCCCGACCCGGGCGACACCTACACACAGGCCCGCACCGACACGCGCGTCGAGATCGTCGAGGTCGACCGCTCCACCACCGTCGGCCGTGCCGCCCTCCACCTCGGTCGGGTCCGCATCCACTCACAGGTCGTCGGCTACACCCGCAAGGACGTCCGCACCCGCGAGGCGATCGACCAGGTCGAGCTCGACCTCCCACCGTCGGTGCTCGACACCCGCGGGTTCTGGTACACGGTCACCCCCGCGGTGCTCGAGGCCGCCCGCGTCGCCCCCGCCGACGTGCCCGGCACCCTGCACGCCGTCGAGCACACCGCCATCTCGCTCCTCCCGCTGTTCACCATCTGCGACAGGTGGGACGTCGGCGGCGTGTCCACCGCGCTCCAGGCCGACACCGGGCTGCCCACCATCGTGATCCACGACGCCTACCCGGGCGGCACCGGCATCGCCGAGCTCGGCTACGCCGCGGCCGACCGACACCTCGCTGCCACCCTCGAACTGCTCGAGGCCTGTGGCTGTGCCGACGGGTGCCCCTCGTGCGTGCAGTCACCCAAGTGCGGCAACGGCAACGAACCCCTCGACAAGGCCGGCGCGATCGCCCTGATCCGCCACCTGCTCGACGGCTGAGCCGGCCGCTGCCTCGCGCCCGAGGTCGGAGGATGAACCGCACGCCGGCGCGGTCCGGTCACCGTGTCGAGGGGCTCAGTTGCCGCCGGGCTCGCGGAACATCACGCAGATGCGCGGGCCGGCGTGGGCCCGCTTCGGAACCGAGTGCTCGAAGGTGCGCTGACAGGTGCCGCCCATGACGAGCAGGTCGCCGGGGCCGGGCTCGAAGGCCAGCGACGGGCCGCCACCGTTGGGGCGGAGGAGGAACCGGCGGGGCGAGCCGAGGGTGAGGATCGCGACGACGGTGACCGCCCGGTGTCGGCCGACCCGGTCGCCGTGCCAGGCGACCGAATCGTGGCCGTCGCGGTAGTGGTTGGCGGAGATGCTGGTGAGCTCCACCCCGTAGCGTTCGGAGAGGGCGCGGGACATGGCGAGGAGCACCTCGGGCGGGTCGGGCCACGCCCCGCTGTGGAGCCGGGGCACCTCGACGAGACGGTCGTACATCGGCCGGGTCTCGACCCCACCCCACGGCGCGGTGGCGAGCACCAGCTCGAAGAGGGCGTCGGTGCCGCCGGCCGCGAAGGGGATCTCGTCGAGCCACGCCCCACGCCCGAGGTCGTGGCGCACCGCGTGGCGGAACGAGAGCACCTCCTCGACCGTGGCGCTCGGGGTGCCGACCCCGAGCAGCGACGGTTGCCAGCACGTCGCTGTGGCAGCCATGCCGCCAGTGTAGCGAACAGGTGTTCGAGTCGGTCGTCAGTACTCGGCCGTCAGTACTCCTTGCGCATCGTCGCCCGGGCACGGACCTCGACGTCGCCGAGCAGGGCACCGACGAGCGGGACGTCGGTGGCGGCGCGGTACCGCACCTCGACGGTGACCGTGGCCCCGCCGTCGCGCACCGACACCTCGGTGCGGTCGCGCTCGAACGACGTGCCCCGGGCCACCGCCACGTGGGCCGAGGCGGGATGCGGATCGACCGCCGCCGCCCGGACGCCCTCGCGCGCCGCGTGGATGGCCATGAGGTGCGCGTGCACGATCAGGCCGACCTGCACGAGGAGCAGGAGGAGCAGGCACACCATCGGAAGGACGAGGGCGAGCTCGACCGTGGCCTGACCCTCGTCCCTCCGGTGGCGGGTCATCGGAACCGGTTGATGATGCTGTCGAGGATCACGTCGAGGAGCCGGTTGACCTTGTTGGTCTGGCTCGCCCAGGTGACGAGGAGCGCGGCGACCGCGGCGGCACCGAGGATGACGAGCGCGTACTCGGCGGTGGACTGACCCCGCTCGTCGGAGCGGGCGGCCGCCAGGCGGGCGGTCGCGACCGCGCTCGCTGCGTGCAGGGCGGCGCAGGCGCGGAGCACCGGGTCGTGGTGCCGGGACGTCGCCGGCTGGAGCGGGACCGGCGCCGGTGGTGCCTCCTCGACGAGTGCGAGGGCAGAGGTGGTGGACATGGTGGCCTCCGGATGGGAGATGGCGTCATGGGGAGGTGCGGCGCGGGGAGGTGGAGGAAGACGGGGAGGTGGGAGGGAGGAGGACGAAGGGGCAGCTCAGATGCTGAGGCCGCGGAGTGCACCCGCGAGCAGGGGGACGACGGTGAGGAGCGCGAACGCGGGCAGGACGCAGAACACGAGGGGGAAGAGGAGCCGGACCGACACCCGGCGGGCGCGCTCTTCTGCCGCGCGCCGCCGGGCGATGCGCACGTCGGCGGCGACCCGTTCGAGCGGACCGGCGAGGGGCGTCCCGTCACGGAGCGACCCGGCGAGGAGGCTGGTGACCGGCCGGACGACGTCGCCGAGACGGCGAGGGATCTCCTCGATCGTCTCGGCGAGCGGCTGGCCCATCTCCGAACGGCGCCGAGCGCGGGCGAGCTCGTCGGCCAGACGGCCGACGCCGTGGCGCTCGACGACGCCGAGCGCGAGCGGGACGGTGAGCCCGGCACCGACCGAGAGCCACAGGAGATCGACGACCTCGGGCAGCTCCTCGACGAGGGCGTCGTGCGCCCGGCGCGCCGCCCGACGGCGTCGCAGCACCGACCCGGCCGCGGCCGCCGCGCCGACGAGCACCGCGAGGGGTGGGACGACGACGCCGAGCCCGACGACGAGGAGGACGACCGCTCCGACACGCCGATCGGCTCGCGGGTCGACCGGTCTGCCGAGTCGTCCTCGGATCGCCGCACCGAGACGCCCGAGCAGCCCCGTGACGAGGCCGGGGCGATCCGGCGCCCTCCCCACCAGCTCCGCCAACCGTCGGGGCATCGGCCCGACCCCTCGGAGCGCGACGACGGCGGCACCTGCGGCGCACACCCCGGGGAGGTAGGCGGGCACCCGACTCACCGGGCCGTCCCCATGATCGAGCGCATCCACCACGCCCCGAGGAGGTCGAGGGTGAGGCCGAGGCCGAGGCACGCCCAGCCGAGCGGCGACCGGAACAGGAACTCGCCCACCCGTGGATCGGTGGCGACGGTGAACGCGCTGAACGCCACCGGCGCGACGACGAGGACCCACGCCGAGGCTCGCGCCTGGCTCGCGAGCGCCCGGGCCTCCCGTTCGATGGCCGCCCGGTCGCGGAGGGTGGTGGCCACGCCTTCGACCGCCCGGGCCGGCGGCGCGCCCGTCTCGTGCCCCACCGCGAGGGCAGCGAGCGCCAGGCGCACGGAGGGGAGGGGATGGCGCGCGGCGAGGTGCGCCACCGACGCACCGAACGCCTCGCCTCGCGCGACGCGGTGTCCGATCGTGACGAGGAGCCGATCGGCGGGCGAGCCGTCGGAGCCCCCGAGTCCTTCGACCGCCTGGACGAGGCTCGAACCCGCCCGGGTGGCACGGGCGATGGCGTCGAGGGTGTCGGGGAGGGCGGCGACCAGCCGGGCCTCGTGGCGGGCGCCGGCGAGATGGAGCGCGACACCCGCACCGGCGACCACGCCACCTCCGACGAACAGCGCGAAGACCGGCCCACCGAATGCGGCCCCGAGCACGACCGAGAGCACGAGCGCGCCCGCGAACAGCCCGGCCCACTGCGAGGACGACTCGCCGAGCCCCGCCCGCTCGAGCGCCCGGAGCAGGGCCGGAGGGCAGCGAAGCTCCGGCACGCGGACCGGTGAGGGTGCGCGCACCGCCCGTGGCCGCCGGGCAGGGGCGAGCGCGACCGGTTGCACGACGCCGACGGCGAGCACGACGACGGCGAGGGCGCCGACGATCGCGGTGAGCGTCTCGGTCATCGCTCGACCTCGTGACACGACGGCAGCCCGGTGCGCGGCGGACGGTGCAGGTCGTCGACCACCGCACCTCGGCTGACCACCGGGCGGCAGCGCAGCCGGCCGCCGGCCACGTCGTCGCGATCGAGCGGCTCACCGACATCGACGACCGAGCGGCGGCCGCCCGAGTCGCGGGCGACCTGCACGACGAGGTCGACCGCCGACACGAGTTGCTCGCGCACCGCGTCGAGCGGGAGGTCGACGGCGGCGAGCAGGCTGAGCGTCTCGAGCCGGCGCAGGGCATCGTCGGGGCTGTTCGCGTGGCAGGTGGAGAGGGCGCCGTCGTGGCCGGTGTTCATCGCCTGCAACATGTCGAGCGCCTCGGGGCCGCGGACCTCGCCGACGACGATGCGGTCGGGGCGCATCCGCAGCGCGTTGCGGACGAGGTCGCGGATGGTGACCGCACCCCGGCCCTCCGGGCTCGGCGGCCTGGCCTCCAGGCGGACGACGTGCGCGCCGGGGAGCCGCAGCTCGGCGGAGTCCTCGATGGTGACGACCCGCTCGCCGGGATCGATCGCTGCGGCGAGGGCGTTCAAGAGCGTGGTCTTGCCGGCGCCGGTGCCGCCCGAGACGACGACGTTGCGCCGCTCGGCCACCACGCGGGCGAGGAGCTCCGCAACCGCCGGCGGAGCGAAGTCGGCGAGGGGCACGGCTCGCACCCGGAAGCGCCGGATGGTGAGGCACGGCCCGTCGAGCGCGAGCGGCTCGACGACGGCGTTCACCCGCGAGCCGTCGGGCAACCGGGCGTCGACCATCGGCGACGACCGGTCGACCCGCAGGCCGAGGGGACCGACGATGCGCTCGATGAGCCGGCGCACGGTGGCGTCGTCGAGGACCACCGACGTGCACTCCAGCCCGCCGCGCCGCTCGATCCACACCGGCCCCGCGCCGTTGACCATGACCTCGGTGACCTCGGGATCGGCGAGCAGGGGTTCGAGCGGCCCGAGCCCACGGAGGCGGGCGCGGAGCGCGCCGACGGTCGTCGCGAGCTGGTCGGCCGGGAGCAGCGGCGCCTCGACGCGCACGAGCTCGCGGAGCTCGTCGTCGGTGGGGTCGAGGACGACGCCGTCGCCCCAGCGTTCGAGGGCGAGACGATGGGCGCGCTCGACGAGGGGCGCGAGTTCGAGGTTCATGCCGCGTGCTCGAGCGCACGGCGGACTCCGCGTGGGAGTCGCGCCGCGAGGAGTCCGGCGTCGACCGCTCGGGCGACCGCGGGGTCGACGGACACCTCGGCCACCACCGGCACGCCGAGGACCCCCTCGACGTCGCGATGGTCGAGGGCGCGGCCGGGTTCGCCGACGACCACCACACCGCTCGGTCGGAGCGGCGCGGCGACGGCCCGCCGCAGCGCGAGGTAGCACGGTCGGGTGACGAGGAGCGACGTGGGGGCGCCGGCCGCGAGGGGGACCGCGGGCGCATCGGGCGTGACGAGCCCGGCGTCGACGACGACCGTGCGATCGTCAGCGGCGAGCAGGGCGGCGAGCAGCTCGACGCGGCCGGCCTCGGTGATGGGGCCGTCGCCGTGGGGCAGGAGGTCGAGCGCCGGCAGCACCGGCACGGCGAGGCGGCCGAGCGCATCGGCGGGGACGTCGTGACCGGCGGCGAGCCAACCCGCGACTCCGGGGCCGGTGGGATCGCTGAGCCCGAGCGCTGCGGGGAGGTCGCCGGCGAGGTCGACGAGCAAGACCCCGGTGGGCGACCGCTCGGCCAACACGAGTGCCAGCGACGCCGCCACGACGGTGGTGCCGACTCCGCCTTTGGCGGACCAGCAACAGATCATCGGTGTTCCCTCCGGGATACGGCCGCGCGCACGGCGCAGCCGGGATGCCAGGGGAAGCGTCACGACAGCATATGAAAGGTATCGAGATCGCGCAAGCCCTCCTCCGGGGGCTGGCGGCGGGCCGTCGTTAGGCTCGTCGTGATGCAGGCCGCGTTCTTCGACCTCGACAAGACGATCATCGCCCGCGCCGCGCTCGTCGCATTCAGCCGCCCGCTCCACCGCGCCGGCTACCTCTCGCGGTGGCTCGTCCTCCGGGCGCTCTACGGCCAGTTCGTGTTCCACTACTTCGGCGCCGACGACGAGCGCATGGCCAAGATGCGGGAGTCGGCCCTCCGGGTCACCAAGGGATGGCCACAGGAACAGATCCGCGCCCTCGTCGAGGAGACCCTCGACGAGGTGATCGACCCGATCATCTACGCCGAGGCGCTCGACCTCATCCGGGCGCACCGCGACGCGGGCCGACGGGTGTACATCGTGTCGGCCTCACCCGAGGAGGTCGTGCTCCCCCTCGCCCGCCACCTCGGCGCCGACCAGGCGATCGCCACCCGGGCGCGGGTCGACGAGCAGGGCCGCTACACCGGCGAGGTCGACCTCTACGCCTACGGGCCGTTCAAGGCCGAGGCGATGCGCGCCGAGGCCGACCGCCTCGGCATCGACCTCACCGAGTCGTACGCCTACTCCGATTCCCACACCGACATCCCCATGCTCGAGACCGTCGGTCACCCCGTCGCCGTGAACCCCGACCGCGAGCTGCTGAAGCACGCGACCGAGCACGGTTGGGAGATCGAAGTGTTCGAGCGTCCCATCTCGATGCGCTCGCGCCGACCGGTGCCGAGCGCGCGAGCGGCGGGCGTGGGAGGCGGGCTGCTGTTGACGGCGATGGCCGCCGGCGCTGCCGCGTGGTGGTGGGGACGCGCCCGTGCGACGACGGCGCGCGGGTCGGGCGGCGGGTGGTTCGGCGCCGCGCCGAACCTCAGACGGCCCGCAGCTTCTTCGACGCGACGACGGCGAGCGCGATGAGGACGGCGAGCATCAGCAGCTTCTTCATGCCCGCAGTGTAGGGAGTCGCCTCCCCGCCTGCGAGTGGCGACCCGCCGAGGGGCCGTGCCGAGCGCTAGACCGCGAGCAGGTCGCGGGCGCCGGTGTCGGAACTCGGGTGCCGCAGCTTCGACATCGCCCGGGCCTCGATCTGGCGAATGCGCTCACGGGTGAGGTTGAAGTGCTCGCCCACCTCTTCGAGGGTGCGGGGCT
>CAZAVX010000063.1:0-10044 GCA_964488835.1 uncultured Iamiaceae bacterium
TCAGTCGAGGTCGTCGGGGAGGTCGATGCGGGCGAGCCAGAGGCCCGGGGCGTCGATCTCGGCGGGGGTCGGCAGCTCGCGCTCGGAGCGCCAGAGCCGGTCGAGGCCTTCGGGACCCGCCCGCTCGACGACGCCGGCCACGAACGTCTCGCCCCGGTCGTAGAGCGCCTGGGTGAGGTCGAGGCCGAGCAGCTGGCCGACGAAGCGGTCGGCGGCCGCGGCCTCGACGCGCCGGCGGCGCATGGCCTCGGTGATGCGGTCGTAGCTCGCCATGAGCTTGGTGCCGACGGTGTCCATCACCCAGTCGACGTAGCCGACGATGGCCGCGACGAGGGCGTCGAGCTGGGGGGTGACCTCGAGCTGGGCGGGCGAGCGCATCGCGCCGACGAGCACCTCGGGGTCGCTGAACATGTTCTGCATGGCCATGAGGCCGTTGGGATCGGCGGGGTCGAACGAGCCGAGGCGATCCTCGAGGGCGCTGGTGTCGGGCTCGAAGCCGGAGGCGAACCGCACGAGGAGGTCGGTGAGTCGGGCGCGCACGTGGGGCACGTTCAGCACCGCGTGGTGGGCCACTTCGTGCACGCACACCCAGAGCCGCAACTCGTCGCGGTCGAGGCTCCACTCGGCGCCGAGTTCGTCGATGTTGCGGGGCACGACGAGCACCTCGTCGGTGCCGACCGCGCCGGGAACCGGGAGGTCGTACTGGCCGAGCGAGCGGGTGGCGAGGTGGCCGAGCATCGACCCGGCGGTCATGCCGAGCATCATCGGCGAGAGCATCTGCATGATGCTCCCGAGCCAGGCGCCCATCGCGGCGTCGGGGTCCTCGTCGAGCGCGCTGGGGTCGGGCGGCGCCGCGAGGTCGGTGCCGCTGGCGGGAGCGACGGCGCCGGCGATGGCGTCGACGAGCGGCTTGTAGGTGTCGAAGCTGCGCTGGAGCCACTGGGTGCGGGTGACCGGCACGACGGTGAGGCCCCGGCCGCTGGCGGAGGTGCTGAGGCCGGTGGTGGCGCCGACATGGAGGTCGGCGACCCGGGCGAGCTGCTCGAGCTGGATGCGGTCGGCGGGGTCGACGTTCGGCTCGGACTCGCCGCCCGTGGCGATCGAGCCCGCGAGCTGGCGGGCCGCGTCCCACGACACCGGGCCCTGGCTGGCCAGCATCTTGGCGAGATCGGCGAAGAAGGGGACGCCGCCGAAGGGATCGCCTGCACCGAATGGACCGAAACCGCTCACAGGGGCATGGTAGGCGGATGCCGCTCGTCGTCCTCACCGGGTCTTCGGGAACCTTGGGGCGGCGCGTGGTGGCCCGGTTGGCCGAGGGTGATCGGGTGCGGCGGATCGTGGGGCTCGACCGGAAGCCCCCCGTCGGCCTCGCGGCGCACGAGTCGTTCGACGCCCGCACCGTCGATCTCGCCGCCGACGACCTGGCCCCCCACTTCGAGGGGGCGACGGCCGTCGTCCACCTCGCCTCCGGCTACGGATCGGCCCGGGCCGCCGCGGGCGAGACGTCCGACGCCGCGCTCACCGAGCGGGTCGTCGAGGCCGCAGCCCGAGCAGGCGTCGGGCACGTCGTCATCCTCTCGAGCGCCACGGTCTACGGGGCGTGGCCCGACAACCCCATCCCGCTCACCGAGGATGCCCCGGTGCGCCCGAACCCCGGGTTCGAGTTCGCCGCCGACAAGGCGGCGGCAGAAGCGGCGGCCACCCGCGCCGCGGAGCGTGCGGGACTCGACCTCGCCGTCCTTCGGCCCACCACCGCGGTGGCGCCTCGCGGCGGGAGCTGGGTGGCGCGGGCGCTCACGGCCTCGGCGGGTCTGCGGGTGGGCGACGTCGACCCGCCCGTGCAATTCCTCCATTTCGACGACCTCGCCTCGGCCACCGCGCTCGTGGTGGAGGAACGTCTGAGCGGGGTCTTCAACGTCGCCCCCGACGCGTGGATCCCGCCGGACCAGATGCGGGCGCTCGCCGGCCGTCCCCGTCCCCGCGTCCCGATCTGGGTGGCCCGGCGGCTGGTGGGGCTGCGGTGGCGGCTCGGCCTGTCGGCCACGCCGCCCGAGGTGCTGCCGTGGGTGATGCACCCGTGGGTGGTGGCCAACGACCGGCTCCGCGCCGCGGGCTGGACGCCGTCGCACACCAACGAAGAGGCGTACGTCGCGGCCACCGAGCCCGGTCCGCTCGACACCCTCAGCCCGAAGCGGCGCCAGGAACTGGCGCTCGGGGTGGTCGGTGTCACGGCCGTGTCGGCGACCGCCGGCCTCGCCGTACTCGTGCGCCGGATGCTCCGCCGCCGGGGCTGATCAGCCTTCGCCGATGGGAGCCCCGGGCGCGTCGCCGGGGATCTCGTCGGCGCCGGGCGCCCCCGCTCCCTCGTCCACCGGCGGCTCGTCCGGCACCTCGGGGCCGTCGGGTTCGCCGGGGCCGATGCCCTGGTCGGCCTCGTCGAGGGCGGGGTCCCGTTCGCCGAGGATCGCCACGCAGTCCCGGTCGGCGCCGTCGCGCTGGTAGGTGATGGTGATCGTGTCGCCGGGCCGGCGGCCCCGGACCGCGGTGACGAAGGCCGCCATCGAGTGCACGGGTTCGCCGTCGACCGCGACGATCACGTCGTTCGCCTGCAAGCCGGCCGCGTGCGCCGGGCTGCCCTCGACGACCCGTACCACCACCGGTCGGGCGTCCTCCTGACGGCCCTCGATGCCGAGCCACGGATGGCGTGCCCGACCCGCGGCGATGAGGTCGGCGGCGATCGTGCGGGCCGAGTCGATCGGGGTGGCGATGGCGAAGTGCTCGTCGCCGGCGCGCACGGTGACCCCGACCACCTCTCCCGCGTCGTTGAGGAGTGGCCCGCCCGAGAGGTTGGGGGGTAGGGCGGCGTCGAAGCGGATCACGTCGTAGAGGGTGAACGCGTCGCGCAGGCGCGCGGTGGTGCCCACGGCGTTCACCATCGCGGCGCTCGCCATGGTCTTGCCGGTCTCGTCGGGTCCGAGCACGAGCACCGTGGCGCCCACCTTGAGGGTTCGGGGGTCGCCGAGACGGGCGGGCTCGAGGCCGGTGCGGTCGACCTTCAACACCGCGAGCTCGGTGAGGGGGTCGACCCCGACGAGCTCGCCCGGCGCGGCCGACCCGTCGTGGAACCGCACGGTGATGTCGGAGTGACCGGCGAAGGCGCGGGACTCGGTGAGGAGGTGTCCGTCGGCGCTGAGGACGATGCCGGTGCAGTCGACGGTGCCGGCCTCGCCGACGACCGAGATCCACACCAGCGAGGGGGCGGCCGCCTCGGCGACCGCGCTGAGATCGGTGACGGGGACGCCGGTGGGGGGCGGCGTGGTGGTCGAGGTAGCGGGCACGGTGGTGGCCCCGGCGATCGACCGGCCGTTGCCGAAGAAGGGGAAGATCTGGGGTGGTTCGGTCCAGCGGGTCACGACCCGTTCGCCGACGCCGGTGGCGAGGATGACCGACACGGCCATCGCAGCACCGACAGCACCGGACGCGGCGAGTGCCACCCACGACCGGCGCCGTCGGGGCACCGGTGCGAAGTCGACGATGTCGGGGATCGACCGTGCGCCGGGCGGTGGCACCTTGTGGAGCTCGGAGGGGTGCCGCCACAGGCGGTCGTCGGGGTGGACAGGTTCACCGAATCCGGCCTCTTCGTCGTCGAAGTAGTCGTCATCGGACACGGTGCGGAGATTAGTGAGCGCCTGCGGCGGATTGGCCGCGGCCCGGTCTGGTGTGGGTTCCGATCTCCTACGATGACGGGGTGCTCGTTCCGCCGGAGTCGTCAACCTGGGTCGGTCTCAGCGACCGACCCCTGCCCGTCGAGGCCGCCTCGGCCTGGGCGGTGCTCCCGCGGTGCGGAGCGGTCGTGCTGTTCTCGGGCACTGCTCGCGACCATGCCGAGGGTCGACCCGGCGTGTCGCTGCTCGAGTACGAGGCGTACGCCGAAGCGGTGGTGCCGCGCCTCGAGGCCATCGTCGACCGAGCGCGGGGCCAGTGGCCCGACCTCGGTCGGATGGCGCTGCTCCACCGGGTCGGTCCGGTCCCGGTCGGTGAATCGGCGGTGGTGGTCGTGGCATCGGCCCCCCACCGCGACGCGGCGTTCGCCGCGGCACGCTTCGGCATCGACACGCTGAAGGCCACCGTGCCCATCTGGAAGCGCGAGCACTGGGAGGGCGGCCAGAGCTGGGGACTCGAGGCGCAGCACCTCGTCGATGTCGAGTCGCTCGATCCGGGGGAATGGTCGAGCTCCACTGCGGGCGCAGGAGGAGAAGCGTGAGTCCCGTGTCGTTCCTGTTGATCGCGGTCGTCATCGCGATCATCGGCACTCTCGTGGTGGTGGCGGCGAACCGATCGCCGTCACGACCCGATTCGGCAATGGAGGAGTTCGAGCGCGAGATGCGTGCGCTCGCCCCGCGTCCGCCGACGGGCGGCACCACCCCGCGGCGCACGACCCCGCTCGACGTGCCCCCGACCGCCGACGACGCCGACGACACGTCGGCCGAGCGCTAGGAGACGACCCTGGCGCGCGATCTCGCCATCGACCTCGGCACCGCCAACACCCTGGTGTATTCCCGGGGTGAGGGCATCGTGCTGAACGAGCCCACGGTCATCGCGCTCAACAACCAGTCGGGCGACGTGCTGGCCATGGGTCACGACGCGTGGCAGATGATCGGACGCACCCCGTCCCACATCGTGGCGGTCAGGCCCCTGCGCCAGGGGGCCATCACCGACTTCGACGTCACCCAGCGGATGATCCGCCTCGTGCTCCAGCGGGTGGGCGTGAGCCGCTTCAACCGCCCGCGGGTCGTCATCTGCGTGCCCTCGGCCATCACCGCGGTCGAACGCCGTGCAGTCACCGAGGCGGCGCGCCGCGCGGGCGCCGCCGACGCCCAGCTCATCGCCCAGCCGATGGCCGCGGCCATCGGGGCGGGCCTGCCCATCAACGAGGCGATGGGGTCGATGGTCGTCGACATCGGCGGCGGCACGTCGGAGACCGCGCTCATCTCCCTCGGCGGTATCGTCGCCATCCAGGCGGTGCGGCTCGGCGGCTTCGACATCGACGCCCAGATCCAGGCCTACATCCGACGCGAGTACGGCATCGCCATCGGCGAGCAGACCGCCGAGCAGATCAAGGTCACCATCGGGTCGGCGTGGCCGGTGCGCGAGGACATCAACGCCGAGGTGCGCGGCCGCGACCTCATCTCCGGGTTGCCGAAGACCGTGCTGCTCACCCCGGCCGAGGTCCGCGAGGCGATCTCCGAGGCCATCGGCGCCATCGTCGACTCGGTGGTGTCGTGCCTCGGTAGCGCACCGCCCGAGCTCGCCCAGGATCTCATCGAGCAGGGGATCCACCTCGTGGGCGGCGGCGGCATGCTCGCGGGTCTCGACGTGCGGCTGAGCCGGGAGACCGACGTCGCCGTCCATCTCGTCGACGCCCCGCTCGAGTGCGTCGTGCTCGGCGCGGGGCGGTGCATCGAGGCCTACGACGACCTCAAGAGCATGTTCATGGGCGCGCCGGGGCGCTGACCCGGCATCGGGATGCGACGGCGTCCCGGCTACTCGTCGTCGGGCGGCGGTTCGAGGAGGTCCTCGGCCACCTGGCGCACCTGCCAGTCGCGGTCCTCGAGGGCGCGTTCGAGCGCGGCGTCGACCTCGGGGCCGTCGAAGGGGGCGAGGGCGATGACCGCCCGCCGGCGCACGGTGGCCTTGTCGCGGGTGGCGGCGAGGATGGTGGGGAGCGCGGAGGGGTCACCGATGGCGCCGAGCGCGGCGACCGCGGCCTCCCGCACGAGCGAGTCGGGGTGGTGCGCTGCCACGTCGCAGAGCGGCGCGACGGCGGCCGGGTTGGGCGGGGTCTGCTCGCCGAGCGCCCAGGCGGCCACCTCCACCACCCGGCCCTCCGGGTCGGCGAGGAGGGGCACGAGGTCGAGGTCGGTGCCGGTGAACGCCGACGCGGCGGCGACCTCGAGGGCGCGCCGGCGCACCGAGGGATCGGGGTCGGCGAGGGCGTCGAGAACTGCCTGCCGGTCGAGGGCATCGGCCCGCGCGAGGGCGGAGAGGGCGGCGGCGCGCACGGCGGGGTCGGGGTCGGCGAGGTGCGCCCGTGCCGTGGCCGCGTCGCCGGCGTGTCCGGCGAGGATCACGGTTCGTAGCCTCAAGTTCTGCACCCCTCGCTCCGATTGGATAGGGCCGAAAGGAGTCGCCGTGTCCCACATGGTCATCTTCCGTACGCCCGAGGGCAAGCCCGGGTACCAGCCTGCCGAGACCGTCCAGGACGCCGTCGCGGTGGTGGAGCGCCTCCGCAACGACGAGGGCGT
This sequence comes from uncultured Iamiaceae bacterium, assembly GCA_964488835.1. Taxonomy (GTDB): domain Bacteria; phylum Actinomycetota; class Acidimicrobiia; order Acidimicrobiales; family SKKL01; genus SKKL01. Next base: position 6,306 of record CAZAVX010000063.1, read on the forward strand.
GGAGAACGTCAGGATCTTCCGCCTCGAGGAAGTCCAGTTCGAGCTGCGCCCCTACTACAAGGTCGAGCTGACCGCGGCGGAGGCCGCCGCGGCCGAGGCGGCGGAATCCGACGCCACGGAGGCGACCGACGAGGGGGAGGGTTCGACCCCTGCGCCGTCGATCTTCGGTGGCAGCGAGTCCTCGGCCGGCGCCCCTGCGGGCGACGCGGGTGTGGCGGTGACCGACACGACCGGCACCGAGGCGGACGAGGCGTCCCACGACTCGACGAGCGACGTCCCGCCCCCACCGAGCGCCGCCCATCCCCCCTGGGCGTCCCCACCTCCTCCGCCGGCTCCGGTCGATCCTCCGTCGACGGCCGCGTCGAGCGAGTCGGGCGACGAGTTGAGCGGCGCGGGCCAACGACGGGGGCTCTTCGGCCGCTGACCGACACGATCACCGGCCCGACACGGGCCACGGACTCCGGGGCGACGCAGTGGCGCGTCGCCCCGTTCCGCGCCCGGCGGGAGTGCGCGCCCGACGCGAGCCGACCCGCTGGTCAGCTGATGAGGAAGTCGATCGCGAAGAACGTGCCGAGCAGCACGATGCCGGTGGCCGCGGCGAGGACGACGCCGAGGATGACGACGAGGCCTGCGAGCTCGACGGCCGAGAGCAGGCGGCGCCAGAGCGGTGGGGCGGTCTCGTGCGGGTCGACCCACGCCGGACGGGGGTAGACGGGTACCGACGGGGGCAGCGGCCGGAACTTGCGGCGGACGATCGCCATCAGCTCACCCTCGCGGAAACGGGTGGGAGCGTCCAGCCGTCGGGGCGGACGACCGCGCGCCGAGGGGCGTGAGCGGACCGCGCGCGGTGTGGGGCACGCGGGAGTGGCAGGCTAAGAACCGTCGTGGCGCCCCTCGGGCGCCGATGGGTGCCTGCGCTCGTTCGGTGGTCACCCGTTGTCGATCCGATGGAACGAGATGCTACCGCCGCCTTCGACCGAGCCCCTTCCACCGCCTCCTCCACCACCGCCACCGTCGGGCGCCGGCGGTGAGGTCGGCGCGGGCGTTCGTCCGGGTCGCTACCAGCGCATGTCCCGCCGGGGTCGTCGCACGCTGTGGGCGGCCGTCATCGTGCTCGGGCTCCTCGCATCGAGCGTCGCCGCCGCCGCGGTCGTGCGGGTGCCCTACTACTCCTTCTCGCCGGGCGTCCTCCACGACGCGTCGGGCGTCGTGCGCATCGACGGCACCGAGGTGCACCCCATCGACGGAACCATCTCGTTCACCACGGTGTCGATCCGGGGTCGGCTCACCCTCCTCCGCTACATCGCCGACTCGCTGAACCCCGACGCCGAGGTCGTGGCCGAACGGGCGGTGCTCGGCGACCGCGACCGGGAGGAGAACCGTCAGCTCAACTTCCAGCTGATGGACATGTCGACCCAGACCGCCACCTACGTGGCGCTCACCACGCTCGGCTACGAGGTCGGGCGCACGGGCTCGGGCGCCATCGTCGTCGCGGTGGAGGAGGGCGAGGCGGCCGACGGCATCGTGAACCCCGGCGACACGATCGTCGCCGTCGACGGTCAGCCGATCTCGATCGTCGACGACCTCGTCGCCACCGTCAGCGACCAGCCGCCGGGCACCCGGGTCGTGCTGAGCATCAACCCGCTCGGCACCGCCGAGATCGACGAGCGCGAGATCGTCCTCGGCGCCCGTGACGACGACCCCACCCGTGGGTTCCTCGGGGTGCGCCCCCAGACCCGCGACCTCGGCTACGAGTTCCCCATCGACATCGAGTTCGCCACCGGCAACGTCGGCGGTCCCTCCGCCGGGCTCGCCTTCACCCTCACGCTGCTCGACCTGCTCACCGAGGGGTCGCTCACCGGCGGCCTCGACGTCGCGGCCACCGGCACCATCGACGCCGACGGCAACGTCGGGCCGATCGGCGGGCTGGAGTTCAAGTCGATCGTCGCCCGGAGGGCCGGCTACGACGTGTTCTTCGTGCCCGCCTCCACCAGCGAGGCCGACCTCGAGGCGGCCCACCGCCGGGCCGGCGACTCGCTCCTCATCGTCGAGGTGGCCACCCTCGACGACGCCCTCGACGCCCTCGTCGAGCTCGGCGGCGATCCGCTCCCGGTGCCGCGCACCTGACGACGCCTTTGCAGGGGGTACCGAACCGCCGGTGGCGGGGTCGGTAGCATCACGGAATGGTCGATCCTTCCGAACTGGAACCCGACGGGATCGCTCGCCGCGAGTTCACCACCAGCTTCCGCGGATTCGACCAGGTGGAGGTGCGGGCCTACCTGGGGTCGGTCTCTCGACGGCTGCGTGAGGTGCTCGACCGCGAGCGCGAGCTCGAGCGCCGCGTCGCCGAGCTCGAAGCGAGCGAGGGCGAGGAGGAGGTGCTCGACGAGCACCGGCTCACGGTCCTGCTCGGCGAGGAGACGGCGCGGATCTTCGAGGCCGCCCGCGAGGCGGCTGCCGAGATCCGGGCCAAGGCCGAGGCCAAGACCGCCCAGCTCGTCCGCGACGCCCAGGACGAGGCCTCCCGTCTCACCGCGGAGGCCTCCGAGCTGCTGCGGTTGCGCACCACCGAGGCCGAGACCGCGGCGTCTGCCATCGTCAGCGAGGCCGAGGAGCGGGCGGCTCACGCCGTCTCCGACGCCGAGGCCGAAGCCGAGGCGATCCGGGTCGATGCCCGCGCCTACGCCGAGTCGGTGCGTGCCGAGGCCGATGCCGCCGCGAGTGCCGTGCGCCTCGAGGCCGAGCAGGTGCTCGAGCGCGCCACCGCCGAGGCCGAGGCGCTGCGCGCGCAGGCCACGGCCGATGCCGAGGCCGAAGTCGAGGCCGCCCGCCAGCAGGGCCGCGAGATGGTGGCCGAGGCCCAGGTGGTGCGGGAGCGCATCCTGAAGGACCTGGCGAGGCGCCGCCGCACCGGCAAGGCCCAGCTCGAGCAGCTGCGCGCCGCTCGCGAGCGCCTGCTCGACGCCTATGCGCTCGTGCGGCGCACGGTCGAGGAGGCCACCACCGAGCTCACCGTCGTGGTGCCCGAGGCCAAGCTCGCCGCCGAGGCGGCCGGCCGGCGGGTGGAGGCCGACGACGACGAGCTCTCGGTCGAGGCCATCGAGGCCGAGCTCGATGCCGGGCGCGTGGCGGGTGTGCCGCTGCTCGACACCGGCGAGATCCCGATCACCCGCATCCCGCCCCCGCCGGGCGCCGAGCCCGAGCTGCCCGTCGAGGTCGACGAGGCGCCGGAGGCGGAGGCGGAGGCGTTCGACGAGGCTCCCGACGACGAGGCTCCCGACGACGAGGCGTTGGACGAGGACGTTGAGATCGTTGCCGTCGAGGTGGCGGAGGAGGTCGAGGACGACGGCGAGCCGGAACCGGAGATCGACACCGCCCTCGAAGTCGAGCGCGTCACCCTCCGGGTGGTCGAAGACCTGCCCGACGAGCCCGACGAGGGTGACGAGCCCGAGCTGTCGGTCGAGGGCGACGAGGCCGAGCTGTCCGAGCTGTCCGTGGAGGGTGACGAGGGCGACGAGGGTGACGAGGCGGCGGCCGCGTCGGTCGACGACTTGTTCGCCCGTCTGCGCTCGGAGGTGCCCGCCACCGACGACGAGCCCGACGACGAGCTGACCGTCGACCTCACCGACGGCGCCCATCGCGCCGGCGAGGAGGAGGCCCCTGTCGAGGAGGTCGCCGCCGAGGCGCACGCCGCCGACGGCGAGGTCGCAGAGGGCGACACGGCCGACGACACGGCCGA
>CAZAVX010000063.1:10144-13785 GCA_964488835.1 uncultured Iamiaceae bacterium
CGACACGGCCGACGACACGGCCGATCCCGACGACCCCGACGAAGCGGCCCTCGACCTGCGCGATCGCCACCTCGCGACGCTCGAGGCCGACCTCGGCCGGGCGTTGAAGCGCCAGCTCGCCGACGACGAGAACGACAAGCTCGACCTCATCCGACGTCGCCCGGCCAAGGCGGTGGCCACCGACGTCCTCCCCACCCTCGACGAGCACCGCCGTACGCTCGTCGAGGCGGTCACCGGCGCCCTGCACGACGCGGTCCGTGCCGGCGCGGCGTTCGCCCGGGAGGTGCTCGAGGCGGACGCCGACGGCGGGGCCGAGGTTGGGGCCGAGGTCGACGATCTGGCCGTCGAGCTGGCCGACTCGCTGCTCGTGCCGATCCGCGCCCGGGTCAGCGAGCTCACCGTCGGCACCGACCCCGACGACGCCCTCGACGGGGTGCGCGCCTGCTACCGGCAGTGGAAGGGGCACATCGCCGACCTGGCCGGGCAGTACGTCCACACGGCGTTCAACCGGGGGGTGTTCGAGGCGACGCCCGACGGTGTGCTCGTGCGGTGGGTCGTCGATCCGGGCGCCGGCCCGTGCCCCGACGGCGAGGACGACGCCCTCGAAGGACCCCTCGCGAAGGGCACGCCGTTCCCCACCGGGCACCTGCACCCACCTGCGCACCCCGGGTGCCGCTGCCTGCTCGTTCCGGGGGTTCAGTAGGCTCCAGCTCCATGCGCCCGCCAACCGAGATGCCCCGCCGCGCCAGCTCACCGTCGAACCGGGCGCGAGTCATCCTCGTCGTCGCGCTCGTCGCCCTCATCGTCTTCTTCACCTCGCTGAGGGGCATCGCCGGGTTCTACACCGACTACCTGTGGTTCGACGCCCTCGACCTCACCGCGGTCTGGCGTGGCATCCTCGGCGCCCGCGCTGCCCTCGCGCTCATCTTCATGGCGATCTTCTTCGTCCTGATGTGGGTGAACCTGTGGTTCGCCGACCGGGTGGCGCCCCGCTTCCGGCCGATGGGGCCCGAGGAGGAGCTGCTCGAGCGCTACCACGACGCGGTCGGCCAGCGCAGCGGGCTCGTGCGCGTCGCCGTGTCGGCGGTGTTCGCGTTCATCGCCGGCATCGGGACGTCGGGCCAGTGGGAGTCGTGGATCCTCTTCACGAACCGGCAGGAGTGGGGGATGACCGACCCCCTCTTCGACACCGACATCGGCTTCTACGTCTTCCAGCTGCCGTTCCTGTCGTTCGTCGTGAACTGGCTGTTCGGGTCGCTCGTCACGATCTTCCTCATCACCGCGGCGGCCCACTACCTCAACGGCGGCATCCGGGTGCGCACCGTGGGCGAGCGGGCCACCTCGGCGGTGAAGGGGCACCTCTCGGTGCTGCTCGCGGTCATGGCCCTCGTCCGGGCGGTGGGGTACTGGTTCGACCGCTACGAGCTCACGCTCTCCACGCGGGGCACCGTCGACGGTGCGCTCTACACCGACGTGAAGGCGCAGCTCCCCGCGCTGTACCTGCTGCTGCTCATCTCGATCTTCGCCGCGGGTCTCTTCGTCGTGAACATCTGGCGCCGGGGGTGGGTGCTGCCGGTGGTGGCCGTGGGGCTGTGGGGCTTCGCGTCCATCGTCGTGTCGGGGATCTACCCGGCCATCATCCAGCGGTTCCAGGTCGAGCCGGCCGAGTCGAGCCGTGAGGCCGAGTACATCGAACGCAACATCGAGGCCACCCGCTACGCGATGGGCCTGCACGAGGTCGAACGCCAGCCGTTCGACTACACCACCGAGCTGTCCGGCGACGACATCATCAGCAACGAGGAGACGATCCGGAACATCCGGCTCCTCGACCCGGGCGTGGTCGACGACACCTACCAGCGTCTCCAGGCCGAGCGCGGGTACTACGTGTTCAACGACCTCGACGTCGACCGCTACGTCATCGACGGCGAGATCACCCAGGTGGTCATCGGGACCCGTGAGCTGAACCCGAGCGGCATCCCCACCGACTCGTGGGAGGGGTCCACGCTCGTCTACACGCACGGCTACGGGGTGGCGATGGCGCCGGCGAGCGCCATCGACAAGAGCGGCCGCCCGAACTTCGTCGTCGGCGACCTGCCGGTTCGGATCAACGACGAGGTGCCGGTCGAGATCGACCGGCCCGAGGTGTATTTCGGCGAGAACCTGCCCGGCTACGCCATCGTCGGCACCGAGCGGAACGAGGTCTCGTTCCGGGAAGACGTCACCACCAGCTACCAGGGCGAGGGTGGCGTGGCGATGGGCTCGTTCCTGCGCCGGGTGGCGTTCGCCCTGCGCTTCGGGGAGATCGAGCCGGTCATCTCGGGGTTCATCACCTCCGACTCACAGATCCTCTACATCCGCGACGTGCGCGACCGGGTCCGTACCGTGGCGCCGTTCCTCGGCTTCGACGCCGACCCGTACCCGGTCATCGCCGACGGCGGCATCTTCTACGTCATCGACGGCTACACGACGACGAACCGGTTCCCGTACGCGCAGCGGGCGGACACCGAGCAGATCAGCAACCGGTCGGGTCTGAGTGGCGACTTCAACTACGTGCGCAACTCGGTGAAGGCGGTGGTCGACGCGTACGACGGCTCGGTCACGCTCTACATCATCGACCCCGACGACCCGCTCGTGCGGGCCTACGCCCAGGCGTTCCCCGACCTGTTCGCGCCGCTCGAGGAGATGCCCGAGGACCTCGTCGACAATCTGCGCTACCCCGAGGACCTCTTCACGGTCCAGACCAACATGTGGGGTCGCTACTGGATCGACGACCCGCGGGAGTTCTACGCGCAGGACCGGGCGTGGGCGGTGGCCCAGGACCCGGGCGTCACCGTCGACGGCAGCGGTCAGGTCACCGCGGTCACCAACCCCGCGGGTGAGCAGACCGGCACCCGGTCGCGACGCATCGACCCGTACTACCTGCTGATGCGCCTCCCCGAGGAGGAGCGCGAGTCGTTCGTCATGTTGCGGCCGTTCGTGCCGATCTCCCGGAGCGACACCCGTGCCGAGCTCACGGCGTTCATGGTCGCGAAGAGCGATCCCGACGAGTACGGACGGCTCGTGGTGTACGAGCTGCCGGCGCCGATCGACGGCCCGGCCATCGTCAACGCGAACATCCTCTCCGACCAGAACATCGCGTCGACGATCGCCCTGTTGAACCGGGAGGGGTCGAGCGTGCGGCTCGGCAACCTCACCCTCGTGCCGGTCGAGCAGTCGATCGTCTACGTGCGACCGCTCTACGTGCAGGCGGCCGGCTCCACGCCGGTGCCCGAGCTGCGATACGTCATCGTCGCCCACGGTGAGCGCATCGTCATGGAGGAGTCGCTGGCCGAGTCGCTCGAGGAGCTGTTCGGCGTGCTGCCCGAGACGGGCGAGGACCCCGACTTCATCGAGGGGGAGACGCCCGAGCCTGGTGACGACGGTGAGGGCGACGAGGGCGAGGCGCCGGGCGACGACGGCGACGACGGCACGCCGCCGTCGACCACCACGCCGCCCACCACCACCCCGGGCCAGGCCGACACCCGGACCGCCGCCGAGCTGCTCGCCGACGCGGGCGAGCTGTTCGACGAAGCCGACGCCGCGCTCCGCGCGGGCGATCTCGGCGAGTACCAGCGCCTGGTCCGTGAGGCCGAGCAGCTGGT
>CAZAVX010000063.1:13885-16572 GCA_964488835.1 uncultured Iamiaceae bacterium
TCAGCGCAGGCGGTAGCTCCAGGTGTAGGTGCCCGGGCCGACGCGGTGTTCGGGGGCGACATCAGGGCCGACCGCGGCGGAGCCCACGCCTCGGTGGCGGGCGTCGATCCAGACCCAGCAGTCGTCACGGTCGGGCAGCTCGTCCGGGTGGGCGGCGGCCGCGAGGTCCTCGTCGAGGTGGCGGCCGACGGTGACGTCGAGGCCGTCGAGGTGGTCGATGACGAGCCGGGGTGTGCCGTGTTCGTCGAGGAGCCGGAGCCAGCGGACGCCGGTGCGGTTCCCGGTGGCCTGGGGGTGGAGGTAGGCGTGGCCCCACTCGTCGACCGGCGTGGTCCAGCGGCCGACGCGGGCGCCGGCCCGGCGGTCGGTGTAGTTCTCGTGCGGGCCGTTGCCGAGCCACTCGACGGTGCGGATGCCGGGGCCGAGGTGGAGGCGGACCCCGACGCGGGGGAGGTCGTCGAGCTCGTCGGGGATCTCGACGGTGTGGGTGACGACCAGCCCGTCGCCGTCGTGGGCGGTGGTGGTGTGGAGCTCGACGCCGGCGGTGCCCCGGTCGAGGCCGAGGCGGCGCCAGCGTTCGGCGTGGTTGGGGCCGAAGGTCTCGTTGTCGATCGGGGCCCGCCAGAGGGTGAGGGTGGTCTCGAGCTCGTCGAGCGAGGGGATGCGCTCCGGGGCAGGGCCAGGGGCGGCGGAGGGCCCGGGCTCGGCGGCGAGGAGCATCTGGTGGCGGGCGACCACGTGCCCGGCGGGCGCCCAGGGGAGGTCCTCGCGGGTGTGGAAGGCGAGGGTGAGGTGGGCCTGCTGGCCGGGCTCGAGGATGGGGACGGCGGTGGGGATGGCGACCTCGGTGGTGGCGCCGGGGGAGAGGGCGAGCGGGTCCATTGTTCCGTGTCCGTGCGACAACCCGTCGATCGTGAGCTCCCAGCGGGGCTCGAGCCAGGTGAGGTCGACGAAGGCGTGCTCGTTGTGGACCTCGACCCGGAGGGGGTCGGTGCCGGTGAGGCGCATGCGCACGGGGGCGAGGACGGCGGCGACCTCGTGGAGGTGGGGATGCGGCGTGCGGTCGGGGGCGACGAGGCCGTTGATGCAGAAGGGGCCGTCGTTGGGCTCGTCGCCGAAGTCGCCGCCGTAGGCGTAGCGGGTGGTGCCGTCGGGGAGGGTCTGGACGAGGCCCTGGTCGACCCAGTCCCAGATGAAGCCGCCCTGGAGGCCGGGGTGGGTGCGGATGGCGTCCCAGTAGGCCTCGGCGCCGCCGCACGAGTTGCCCATGGCGTGGAGGTACTCGCACATGACGAGGGGGCGGTCGGGTGGTCGGGCGGTGGCCCAGCCGACGATGTCGTCGACGGTGGGGTACATGGGGGCGACGAGGTCGCTCTCGGGGCGGGGGCGAAGGAGGATCTCGACGGGGTCGGGGGTGCCGCCGTCGTCGTAGGCGGCGAAGGTGTCCTCGCCGATGCCGCCTTCGTACTGGATGGGGCGGGTGGGGTCGAAGGCCCGGAGCCAGGCGGCGGCCGCGTGGTGGATGGGGCCGACGCCGCTCTCGTTGCCGAGCGACCAGATGATGACCGAGGGGTGGTGGACGTCGCGGCGGGCCATCCGGGTGATGCGCTCGAGGATGGCGGGTCCCCAGCGTGGGTCCTTGGTGAGGCTGCGGAGGTAGGCGTGGCTCTCGACGTCGGCCTCGTCGACGACGTAGAGGCCGAGGCGGTCGCAGAGGTCGTAGAGGACGGGGTCGGCGGGGTAGTGCGAGGTGCGGACGGCGTTGAGGTTGTGCCGCTTCATGAGGACGAGGTCGGCCTCGATGGCCTCGGGGGTCATCGCCTTGCCCCGGTGGGGGTCGTGGTCGTGGCGGTTGACGCCCTTGATGAGGAGGGGTCGGCCGTTGACCCGCAGCTCGTGGCCGACGATCTCGACCCGGCGGAACCCGATGGCGAGGGTGGCGACGTCGATCTCGGTGCCCTGGTCGTCGAGGAGGACGACGGTGAGGTCGTGGAGGTTGGGGGTCTCGGCGGTCCACGGAGCGATGCCGGGGAGGTCGAGGGTGAGGCGGGCGCCGCGGCCGTCGAAGCGCAGCCAGTTCACGAGCGGGTTGTCGGGGTGCTCGAAGCGGACGGGTACCTCGGCCGTCTCGCCCGCCACGGTGGCGCGCACCCGCCAGCCCTTCGGTCCGTGGCCGGGGGCCTCGACGGTGACCCGCAGGTCGAGGTGGCCGGTGCCGGTGTCGGGGTCGTAGTCGGCGACGGGGTGGAGGTGCTCGATGCGCACTGGCGGGGTGGCGTAGAGGAGGACCGAGCGGTGGAGGCCGGCGTGGTGCCAGTGGTCCTGGTCCTCGAGGTAGGTGGCGTCGGACCAGCGGACGACGGTGAGGGCGAGGTCGTGCTCGTGGCCGGGGGTGAGGTGGTCGGTGAGGTCGAGCTCGTGGGCGAGGCGGCTGTCCTTGCCCATGCCGACCGGGCGGCCGTCGACGTGGACGTAGAGCACCGACTCGGCGCCGCCGATGTGGAGGACGATGCGCCGGCCCGCCCACGCCTTCGGGATGGCGATGCGGCGGCGGTGGATGCCGGTGGGGTTGTGGTCGGGAACTGCCGGCGGCGGGCCGGGGAACGGCATCTGGATGTTCGTGTAGTGGGGGTGGTCGAACCCCTGCATCGTCCAGTTGCCGGGGACCTCGACGGTGGCCCAGTCGT
>CAZAVX010000064.1:0-16405 GCA_964488835.1 uncultured Iamiaceae bacterium
CGCACAGCGGTTCGAACGACGTGCACACGGGCGTCGAGGCCGCCCGCCGGGCCCTCAGCCGCCGGCGACCGCAGGGATGATCGAGACGGTCTCGCCGTCGGGCACCTTGGTGTCGAGCCCCTCGAGGAAGCGGACGTCGTCGTCGGCGACGAACACGTTGACGAAGCGCCGCAGCTGGCCGTCCTCGTCGAGCAGGCGCTCCTTGAAGCCCGGGTGCGCCGACTCGAGCGCCTCGATCACCGCGGCGAGGGTCTCGCCGTCGACCGTGACCTCGGAGGCCCCGGCGGTGAGGGTGCGCAAGGTGGTGGGGACTCGGACGGTGACGCTCATGTGGTGGTCCTCGTGGGGTCGGGTCGGCGTCAGGCGGGGTCTCGACGCCGAAGCTCGGACGGGAGCAGCTCGGTGAGGGCGCTCACCGACGGATCGATCGTACCGGCGAGCCCCTCCCCCGGCACCAACCCGGCGGCATCGCCGAGCCCGAACCGATGCGGGACACCACCGGTCAGCACCGCCACGATGCGCTCGTCGGGATCCACCAACCCCACCTCGACGAGCTCGACGAGCGCACCGACGACGACGCCGCCGGCAGGCTCGACGACGATCGACTCCGCGCGCGCCAGCCCCTCGACCGACGGGCCGATCGCCGCCTCGTCGACGGCGTGCACGACACCGCCCGTCGCCCGCGCCGCGGCGATGACCGCGCGCCCGTCGGGAGGGTCGCCCATGGCGAGGGACGGGGCCGAGGTGCGGGGATCGCGGAGCGGCACGGGATCGTCGGTGCCGGCGGCGAACGCCGCGGCGACACCGGCGCATCCGCCGGGCTGGACGACGGTGAGGCGCGGCACGGGTCCCCGCGCGATCCCCTGGGCGACCAGCGACGCCATCGCGTCGTGCACCGCGCGAGCGAGCGCCCCGGACGCCATCGGCACCACCACCCGGTCGGGGAGGGTCCAGTCGAGCTGCTCGGCGATCTCGAAGCCGAGCGTGCGCCCACCGAGCTCGTACCAGGGTCGGAGCGTGACGTTCACCCAGCCCCACTCGTCGAGGTCGGCCGCCGCGTCGGCTGCGAGACGACTCGCCGCGTCGTAGCCGCCGCGCACCGCGACGACCTGCGCACCGAGGGCCGCGAGCTCGCGCACCTCGTCGGCCGGCAACCCCTCGGGGACGACCACGACGCTCGCGAGCCCCCGTCTGGCGGCGGCTCCCGCGACGGCCCGGGCGAGGTTGCCGGTGGACGAGCAGGCGAGCCCCTGACGGCCCTCGGCCACCGCCCGGGCGGCCGCCACCTCGACGACGCGGTCCTTGAACGACCCCGTGGGGTTCGTCGTCTCGTCCTTCAGCCAGAGGTCGCGCAGCCCGAGCTCTGCGCCGAGGGTCGGGGCGGGGCGCAGCGCCGTCCAGCCCGACTGCGAGCCATCGAGGGTCAGCCCGCCGGGGAGGAGGGGCGCGTAGCGAGCGATCGACGCGGGACCCGTGCCGACGAGCCGGCGCACCCCGACAGGGTCGTCGACGACGTCGAGCACGACCTCCATCGGCCCGAAGCACCAACCGCAGTACTGGGGGCCGCCCGCCGGCGCCGTCTCGCCGCACTCCCGACAGCGCAGGGTCGGCTCGTCGTCTGGCACCGTCGGCATCCCGACATCGTCGACGCGCTGCTGGGCACCCGGCAACTGCGAGCGGTGGCCCGCCTTGCTCACCCGGGGTGGGTCGATGACCATGGACGTGTGTCCCCCCGCGCGATCCGCTCGTTCCACCACGACGAGTTCGACGTCGACGAGCTGATGGCCCGCAAGGGCGACCAGCGCATCTCGGTGTGCCTGCCCGCCCGCGACGAGGAGGCGACCGTCGGGGCGATCGTCACCACGATCCGCGAGCGGCTCGTCGACGAGGTCCCACTCGTCGACGAGCTGATCGTCGTGGACGACCAGTCCACCGACGAGACCGCGGCGGTGGCCACCGAGGCGGGCGCCACCGTGGTCTCCACGAGCGACGTGCTCGCCCACCTCGCGAAGGGACCCGGAAAGGGCCAGGCGCTCTGGAAGTCGCTCCACGTCACCACCGGCGACCTCGTCGCCTGGTGCGACGCCGACATCCGCGACTTCGACACCCGGTTCGTCACCGGCGTCCTCGGGCCGCTGCTCACCGATCCCGCCATCGGGTTCGTGAAGGGCTGCTACGAGCGGCCGCTCGGCGACGACGACACCGGCGGGGGGCGCGTCACCGAGCTCGTCGCCCGTCCGCTGATCAGCATCCTGTTCCCCCACCTCGCCGGGCTCACCCAGCCGCTGTCGGGTGAGTACGCCGGTCGGCGAGACCTCCTCGAGTCGGTGCCCTTCGCGAGCGGCTACGGCGTCGAGCTCGGCCTGCTCGTCGACCTCACCGCTCGCTACGGGGTCGATGTCCTCGCCGAGGTCGACCTCGGCGAACGCCGGCACCGCAACCGCACGCTCGACGAGCTCGGGCCACAGGCTGCCGCCATCCTCCACACCGCCCTGCGGCGCGCCACCCCCGCCCTCGCCGAGCAGGCCACGCAGCTGCTGCGGCCGGGGTTCGAGCCCACCGAGATCGATGCGGAGGACCACCCGCCGCTCGCCGAACTACGGGCCGACGAGGCCTGATCCGAGCCCGACCGACGACGAAATCCCTCAAGACGTGGGGTCGCGGAGCCGATCACTCTCGGTGACGGACCTCACCCCGGAGGTCGTCGCGATCAGGTCATCGATCTGCGGAAGGAGGGTGTCACATGCGGAGTGCTGCCGTCTTGGACCTCGCCAGTGACACCGACCGACCAGAGTGGCAGGCCACTCGCTTGGCGGAACTGGTGTTCCATCTGACGGACTGCTCGGTCGAGGAAGCGCTGGAGGCGGTCAGCCAGCCCGACCGTGAGTCCAAGCTCACGAACGACGAAGCCCTCGCCCAGGTGGCGGCGGCGATCGTCGCGCTCCGTCGCTGATCCGGGGTCGCCCCGGGATCGGCGCAGGGGTCGCCCTACACTCGCGCCCATGAACAAGCCGGTGCGCCCAGACGACGACGACCGCCTGCCCCTGTCGGCCACGGTCGTCATCGGCGGGCTCGCGATCCTCGGGGCGATCACGCTCATCGGTTGGGCGGTCGCATTCGTCGCCGGTCTGCTGAAGGTCGCGATCATCGTCGTCGTGATCATCGCCGCGATCGCCTGGATCGGCGGCCGTCGCTTCGGCGACTGACCGACCCGCCACCTCCTGCGCGGATCGGGCGCAGCTCAGGCGCGGAGCCGTTCGGCGACCACCTCGCGGATGCAGCCGAGCGGGTCGGCATGGGCACGCTCGGTGCCGAACCGCTCCTCGAGCGACACGACCTCGAACGGCGGATCGACCTGGTCGTACACTGCGCCGACCACGGCGAGCACCTGCACGCCGAAGGAGGCGGCCATCTCGGCCACGCCGCCCACCACCTTGCCGTCGAACGACTGCTCGTCGAGGAACCCCTCGCCGGTGACGACGAGGTCGGCGCCCTCGATGCGCTCGTCGAGGCCGAGCTCGTCGGCGACGAGGTCGAACCCCGAGACGAGCTCGGCGCCGATGGCGGCGAGCCCACCCGCCAGCCCGCCGGCCGCACCGCTGCCCGGGATGTCGGCGACGTCGACACCGTGCTCCTCGCGGTACACCTGGACGAGGCGCTCGAGGCGACGGCGCAGGAGCTCGACCTGGGAGGGCGACGCGCCCTTCTGCGGGGCGAAGACCTCGGCAGCCTCGACGAAGGTGGTGCGCACGTCGCACGCGACGACGAGCTCGACACCGCGGGCTCGCTGGAAGGGGTGCATGGCCCGCAGCGCCCCGAGACCCCCGTCGGTGGTGGCCGAACCGCCCACGCCGACGATGATGCGCTTCGCGCCGGCGTCGAGGGCCGCGGCGATGAGCTCCCCGGTTCCCGTGGTGGACGCGCTCACAGGGTCGTTGCCCTCCGGGCCACCGACGAGGGCGAGCCCCGACGCCGCCGCCATCTCGATGACGGCCGTGCCCCGGCTGAGCCGCCACCCCGCGGTGACCGGGTCGCCGAGGGGGCCGGCGACGAGCGTCGTGCGGTTCGCACCGCCGAGCGCGTCGAGGGTGCCCTCGCCCCCGTCGGCCATCGGCACCTCGTCGCAGGTCCCGCCCGCGTCGGCCACCGCCTCCGCGATGGCGCGTGCCACCTCGGCCGCGGTGGCCGTTCCCTTGAACTTGTCGGGCGCAGCGACGATGCGCATCCCACCATGGTGCCCACAGCCGTGGGCCACGGCGAGCGCGTCAGCCGGCGGCGACCCCGATGAGGCCGTCCTCGCCGAGGATGACGAGCAGCGTGGCGGCCTCCATCACGACGCCCATCGGCGCCGGCACCGGCATCGGCTCGATGACCGACGACGGGTCCTCGATGTTGAGGTCCTCGGCGAGCTGGATGGCCTCGCTCCGCCACCCGTCCTCGTAGTAGATGACCGTCTCGGTCTGACGCTCGGGGGCGGTCTCGGGCGAGCGGGGCGTGTAGTTGAGGCTGAGGAGCTGGTCGCGCACCCGACCGGCCGCGCCGTTGACCCCAGAGGCGTTCAGCACGAGGGGTGTGATCTCCTCGCGGGCCCGCGCCGGGGGCAGGATGTCGCCCTGATCGGTGGTGTCGGTGCCCTCGCCGTCGGTGCCCTCGCCGTCGGTGCCGTCGCCGGGTTCGGTGGTGTCGGGATCGAGGCTGCTCGGCGGCTCGGAGGTCGCCGTCGTGTCGGGGTCGGCCGAGTCGACGAGGCCGTCCTCCTCGGCGAAGCCCCACGCGAGCAGCAGCACGCCGACGACCACTGCGCCGACGATGAGCAGCCCGCCGCGGAGCGCGGCGTTCGCTGGTTGCCGGCCGCCCATCGCCGAGGACCGCCGCGCCGCCATCAGCCCTGGGTCTCGCTGACGGCGTGGACCTCGACGCGCTCGCGCCGACGACGCTGACGCATGCGCTGGAGGCGCCGGACGAGCAGCGGGTCGTGCTCGAGCGCCTCGGGCATGTCGAGCAACTCGTTGAGGATCTGGTAGTAGCGGGTGGCCGACAGCTCGAACCGCTCGAGGATGGCGGTGTCCTTCGGGCCGGGCTCGGTCCACCAGGAGCGTTCGAAGTCGAGGATGGCGCGGTCGCGCTCGGTGAGAGCCATTGGGAGCAGCCTGCCCCGCGGAGGGTCCGGATGCAAGCACCCCCGAGCGGGCGTGGTCCGCCCCGAAGGCGCCCCGGTACGCTGCCAGCCTGCCGTCGTGCAGGCCCGAGTAGCTCAGCTGGTCAGAGCAGTCGCCTTGTAAGCGTCAGGTCGTGGGTTCGACTCCCACCTCGGGCTCTCGTGCACCTGTCCTGAACCATCACCCCACCTCGGGCGTTCCTCTCGGACCGTCGGGCGCCGGCCCCGACGTGCGTCGCGGGGTCGCCGTCGGCAAGGATCGTCCGATGCAGATCGACATCCCGAGCCGGTTCGCCGGTCCACCCAACATGGGACACGGCGGCTACGTGGCGGGGCTGTTCGCGCAGCGCACCGAGGGGGCGGTCCAGGTCACGCTGCGGCGTCCGACCCCGCTCGACCAGCCCCTCGAGCTCCTCGACGAGGGTGAGGGGCGCTGGAGCCTGCGGTCGGGTGACGAGGTCATCGCCGAGAGCGAGCCCTCGACACTCGAGATCGAGGTTCCGCCACCACCCTCGATCGAGGCCGCGCGGGCGGCCGAGGCGGGCTCGCCCTCGTTCTACAACGACGAGCGGGGCGTCCACCCCACCTGCTTCGGCTGCGGCAACCTCCGCGAGGAGGGCGACGGGCTCCGCGTCTTCGTCGGACCGGTCGAGGTCGACGGTCACCGCCAGGTGGCCGGTACCTGGACTCCTGCCGACGCGTTCGTCGACGACGACGGGCTCGTCGACACCCAGTGGGTGCTCGCGGCCCTCGACTGTCCCGGCGCCTTCGCCTTCATCGCCGAGGACACCCGCGCCGGGCTGCTCGGACGCATCGTCTTCGAGCAGTACGCCCCGGTGCCCGGCGACGGCACCTACGTCGTCACCGGGTGGCAGGCGGGCGAGGACGGTCGCAAGCTCTTCGCCGGCACCGCGCTCTTCGACGGAGCGGGCACCCTGCTCGCCGCCGCCCGTGCCACCTGGTTCCAGATGATGATCGTGGGCTGAGGCCCACCGACGAACAGCGTGGGCTGAGGCCCACCGACGAACAGCGTGGGCTGAGGCCCCACGGTCCCCGGACGCGCCGAGCGCCTCGGGCGGCCCCACGAGGGGCGACCCGAGGCGCTCGATCCGCCTGTGGCCGGCGGGCGGGGAACCCCGTCCCACCCACCGGCCGACAGCGGCCTGGGCCCGACGTCAGTTGACGATCAGGGCGGTCACCATGCCGAACATGCCTTCGTCGCGCTCGACGTGGGTGAGGATGTGGCAGTGGAAGACCCACACGCCCGGATCGGTGGCGTGGACGAGCACCGAATAGCGCTCACCGGGGGCCACGTTGAGGGTGTCGACCCAGTACGGCGACTCGAGGGGCATGCCGTCCTTGGCGACCACCAGCTGGCGGAATCCGTGCAGGTGCATGGGGTGGATCTGGAGCCCCTCGTTCAGGTAGTGGAGCATCATCCAGTCGCCCTGCTCGAGCACGATCGGCTCGGTGGCGGGGAACGACTTGCCGTTCAGCGAGTAGCCGATCACACCGGCGTCGTTCAGGACCATCGGCATCTCGAGGGCGAGCTCGAGGTCCTCGGGGATCGTCTTGTCGTTGATCGTGCGGCCGAGGGGCAGGGCGACGTCGCCGACGGTGAACGCACCGAACATGCCGTTCGGGACCGACACCTGGCTGTGGGCGTGGGCGTGGTACATGCCGACCATCGGCTCGACGACCTGGAACTCGTAGGTGTAGGTCTCACCCGACTTGATGAGCTCCTGGGTGTAGGGGGCCACGCCGTCCTGGGAGTTCGGCACGGTGATGCCGTGCCAGTGGATGTCGGTGCCGAGCGGGGTGTTGTTCGTGAGGATGAACCGCACGTTGTCGCCGACCTCGAGGTCGATCCACGGGGCGGGCACCTGGCCGTTGTAGGCCCAGGCGTCGACCCACTTGCCGGGCTCGACCTCCCACTCGATGATCTCGGCGACGAGCTCGAAGACCTTCGTGCCGTCGGCCTCGACGCGCACCGGCTCGAGCTTCTGGTTGCCGACGCCCTCGGTCTCGGCGGGGAACGCCCGCATCGAGTCCATCATCATCTCGTCGAGCTGGGCGGCGAGGGCCGCCGACATCGCCCGACCGTGGGAGCCGTGGCTCACCGCGACGGTCTCATCGACGGTCGCGTCCTCACTGATGGTGAACGTGCGCCGCATGCCGGCCGAGTCGTGGCCGGGCACGGTGCAGATGACCTCGTACTCGCCGGCCGGCAGGGACGACAGGTCGAGCATCTCGGTCTGTCCCGCGGGGATCAGGGGGGTCTTGAGGTCGGTGCCGAGGATCTGGACATCGTGTTCGATGCTGCCCGAGTTGGTGATCTCGAACATGGCGCCCACGGGGATCTCGTCGGGCATCGAGATGCTGAACTCGCTCAGCGCGACCGGTACGTGGACCATCTGGGCGCCCGAGGCCTCGCCACCGCTCGCCACCGACGTGGACGAACCGCCGTCGTCCTTCACCGAGACGACGATGATGGCCAGCGCCGCGAAGAGGAACGCGGCGAGGCCCGCCAGGGCGGCGAAGATCGAGAGGGGGTTGCTGCGCTCGTTCGAGCCGGGGACTGCCACGGGGCTCTCCTTGTGATCGAAGGGGGGTGATCGAGGGGGGTGATCGGGGGTTGGTGATCCGGGGGGATCGTGCCGAGGTCGATCGGTGGAACGGGGTTCGGCAGGGGTTGCCTCATCTTTCCCAGGGGGCGTCCCCGATCGGCAGGGCACCCGGTCACCGGTCGTCGGGACCTTGGTCCCATGGCCTCCGGGACCTGTTCCCCTGTCGGCGCCCGGCTGAGGGGACCCACGATCACCACGGGACCGACGGCCGACACGTGTCGGCGGGGTTCCCGTGCTCGAGGGAAGGAACCACCACCATGCGAGTTCTCGTCGTCGAAGGCAGCCCCGGCGCCGCAGGGAGCGCTCGTGCTGCACTCTCCGCTGCCGGTCACGAGGTCAGCACCTGCCACAACGGGGGGAGCGCGTTCCCCTGCCACGGGTTCGGCACCGGACCGGGCTGTCCGCTCGATTCCTCCGAGGGGATCGACGTGGTCGTCCTCGCCCGCGACGAGGCGAACGCCGATGCGACGGTCTCCGAGGACGGCGTGCGCTGCGCCCTCCGTCGCCACATCCCCCTCGCGCTCGTCGGGGCGGTCGACCCCAGTCCCTACGCCGACTTCGCCGCGGTGATCTCCCCCGGGTTCGACGAGGTGGTCGCCGCGGCCGAACGCGCGGCGACGAGCCCCCTCGCCGCCCACACCGGCGTCGCCCGCGCCGCCCTCCGCACGGTGCTCGAGCGCGAAGGGATCGACGCCCCCGACGCCGAGGTCTCCGTCCTGCGCCACGGCACGACGCTGACCGTGACGCTCCTGCCCGGCGTCGAGCTCGACCCGATGGTCGTCGAGGCCGCGTCGGTGCGGGTGCTCGGCGCGGTCCGCGCCCTCGATCGCAGCGCGACGATCATCGACGTCACCCTCGGGCACCTCGTCTCCGCCGCTCCCTGACACCCCCAGGTGGACAGCGGTGGTGCACCCCCGGTGCGAAGTAGGCTGCGGCCGATCTCGCACCGGGGGTTTCGTCGTCCATGAGCATCCTTGGCAACCGGGTCCTGCGCACCGAGGACCCGAAGTTCCTCACCGTCGGGGGCACCTACGTCGCCGACGTCGAGCTGCCCGAGCACGCCGCCCACGTGGTGTTCGTGCGCTCGACGATGGCCCACGCCGAGCTCGCCTCGATCGACGTGGAGGACGCCCGGTCGGCGCCCGGCGTCATCGACGTCGTCACCGGCGCCGACCTCGACGTCGGGCCCATGGCTCCCTCGATCGGGCTCGTCAACCAGGCGATGGGCCAGCCCCTCCTCGCCCAGGTCCGGGTCCGCCACGTCGGTGAGCCGATCGCCGCGGTCGTCGCCGAGACCGTCGCCCAGGGACTCGACGCCGCCGAGCTCGTCGTCGTCGACTACGAGCCGCTCGAGCCGCTCGTCGACCCGGAGGCCGCGCTCGAGTCCGACGTCCTGCTCTTCCCCGAGGCCGGCACGAACATCTCCCTCGACCTCCAGGCCCGCAACCTCAGCGCCTCCTTCGACGACTGCGAGGTGGTCGTCCGGCAGCGCATCCACAACCAGCGGGTGGCGCCGGTGCCGATCGAGCCCCGGGTCGCCGCGGCGTACTGGACCGACGAGGGCCGCCTCGTCCACTACGCGAGCAGCCAGGGCGCCCATCCCGTCCGCGACACCCTCTGTGCGGTGCTCGGCCTCGAGACCGACCAGGTCCGGGTCATCTCCCCCGACGTGGGCGGTGGGTTCGGCGCGAAGGGCCGCACCTACGTCGAGGAGGTGCTCGTCGGCTGGTTGAGCCGCCGCGTGGGTCGCCCGCTGATGTGGGCCGAGACCCGCTCGGAGAACCTCGTGGCGATGGGCCACGGGCGCGCCCAGATCCAGGACGTCGAGATCGGCGGGCGACGCGACGGCACCATCACCGCGTACCGCCTCACGGTCGTCCAGGACTCGGGGGCCTACCCGAGCATGGGCGCGGTCCTCCCGTGGATGACCCGCACGATGCTCACGGGGGTCTACGACCTCCACAACGCCGAGTTCAGCTCGCGGTCGGTCGTCACCAACACCACCGCCACCGCCGCCTACCGCGGTGCGGGTCGGCCCGAGGCCGCGGCCGCCATCGAGCGGGCGGTCGACCTCTTCGCCGCCGAGATCGGCATGGACCCCGCCGAGGTCCGCCGCACGAACCTCGTGCCGTCCGACAAGTTCCCGTTCACCACCGCCACCGGCACCCAGTACGACACCGGCGACTACCGGGGCGCGCTCGACCGCGTCCTCGAGGCGGCCGGGTACGAGCAGTTGCGCGCCGAGCAGGCCGCCCGGCGCGAGCGCGGCGACACGAAGGTGCTCGGCATCGGGCTGTCGGTGTACGTCGAGATCACCGGCGGCGGGGGAGGCGGCGAGTACGGCTCGGTCGAGCTCCTGCCCGACGGCAAGGTGCTCGCCAAGACCGGCTCGTCCCCCTACGGGCAGGGGCACCACACCGCGTGGGCGATGCTCGTCGCCGACCGCCTCGGTCTCGACATCGACGACGTCACCGTCGTGCACGGCGACACCGACGAGGTGCCGAGCGGCAGCGTCACCGGGGGGTCCCGGTCGGTGCAGATCGCCGGCTCGTCGATCCACGACGCCGCGGGGCGGCTCTCCGACCTCGCCCGGGAGAAGGCGGCCGACATGCTGGAGGCCGCGGTCGACGACGTCGTCCACGACACCGCCGAGCGCCGCTTCCACGTGGCCGGCACCCCCGCCCGCTCGGTGAGCTGGGCCGAGGTCGCCGAGGCCGCGGCCGCCGATGCCAACCCGCTCGTCGGAATCTCCGACTTCTCCCAGGGCGGCGCCACGTTCCCCTTCGGCGCCCACCTCGCGGTGGTCGAGGTCGACACCGAGACCGGCCGGGCCGAGCTCGTCCGGATGGTCGCGTGCGACGACGCGGGCACCATCCTCAACCCGCTCCTCGCCGACGGCCAGGTGCACGGCGGGCTCGCCCAGGGCGTCGCCCAGGCCCTGTTCGAGGAGGTGCGCTACGACGACGACGGCAACCCGCTCACCGCGAACCTCGGCGACTACGCCATCGTCACCGCCGACACGCTCCCGATGTTCGAGCGCATCCAGATGGAGACCCCCACCCACCTGAACCCGCTCGGGGCCAAGGGCATCGGCGAGTCCGGCACCATCGGTGCGACGCCCGCGGTGCACAACGCCGTGTGCGACGCGCTCGCCCACCTCGGCGTGCGCCACGTCGACATGCCCTGCACCCCCGAGAGGGTGTGGCGGGCCATCCAGGAGGCCACCGCCGCCGGCTGAGCCGCCTGCTGCTCGGAACGGCCCCGTGCGACGACGCGCCCGCCATGGGGCGGCGTTCCTCCCTTCAGCGAGAACTCCGTCTCCCATGGGTCCCATGGGCGGCGTTGTTCGCCTCTGACGGCAACTCGGCCACCCATGGCCCCGACCGCCTGCTCAGGTGCGCTGCCGGGCGACCTCGAAGCAGGCGACCGCACCGGCAGCCGACACGTTCAGCGAGTTGAGGCGCCCCCGGAGCGGGATGCCGGCGACGGCGTCGCAGCGCTGCCGGACCAGACGGCTGAGGCCGGAACCTTCGGCGCCGAGCACGAGGCAGACCGGCTGGGTGAGGTCGAGGGCGTCGAGACGGTCCTCGCCCCGCTCGTCGAGGCCCACGACCCACACGCCGGCCTGTTGCAGCTGGGTGATGGCCGACGGCAGGCCGCCGACGAGGGCCATCGGGAGGAACTCGATCGCGCCAGCCGCGGTCTTGGTGACCGTGGGCGTGACGTGCACCGCCCGGTGTCGGGGCAGGACGACCCCCGTGACCCCCGCGCACTCGGCGGTGCGCAGCAGCGCGCCGAGGTTGCCGGGATCGGTGACCCCGTCGACGGCGAGGAGGAACGGCGCGCCGCCGTCTACGGGTGCGAGCAGGTCGTCGAGGCTGTGCTCGGGCAGGCGGGCCGCCTCGGCGAGCACGCCCTGGGGCGCCTCGGTGCGGGCCATGGCGTCGAACTTCGACTTGCTGACCTCGCGGACCGGCACCTTCAGCTCCTGGGCGAGGGCGACGATGTCGTCGAGGATGTCGGCGTGCTCCATCCCGGCCGCCAGCACCACCTCGCGGGTGCGGCGCCGACCGGCGAGGAGCAGCTCGCGCACCGCCTGACGCCCCTCGACCCGCTCGCCGCCGAGGCCCTTCGGTCCGCTGCGGCGCGGCGCGGCGGCCGGGGCCGACCCGCGGCGGGCCGCAGGGCCTTTGCCCCGGCTCGCGCCCTTCGCAGAGCCTCGGCCGGCGCCTCTGGCTGACGCTGGCGCGGTCCCGCGGCGACCGCTCGGGCCGGCTCCACGACTCGCGGGCGCGGCGGACCGCTTGGATCCCCTCCTCTGGTTCGCCATCAGGGCTCCCTCGTGACGAGCGCCACCGCGTGGCACTCCACTCCCTCGCCCCGGCCGATCGGCCCGAGGCCCTCTCCCCGCTTCGCCTTCACCGACACCGGCGCACCGAGCGCCGCGCTGAGGCGCGCCTGCATCTCGTCGCGCACCGGCGCCACCTTCGGCGCCTCGAGCACCACCGTGCAGTCGACGTTCACGACGGTCCATCCCGCCTCGGCGACCCGGCGGGCGGCCTCGGCGAGCAGACCGAGGCTGTCGGCACCGGCGAAGGCGGGGTCGGTGTCGGGGAACAGACCCCCGATGTCGCCGAGGTTCGCGGCGCCGAGGACGGCGTCGATGCACGCGTGGGCGACCGCATCGGCGTCGCTGTGGCCGGCGAGGCCCGGTGCCCCCTCGAAGCGAACGCCGCCGAGCACGAGCACCCGTTCGGGGTCCTCGGAGACGGGGTGCACGTCGTAGCCGTGGCCGATCCGGAGCTGCATGGGCGCCAAGCGTGCCACGCCCGACTCGCACAGTCACGAACGGAGGGGCCGTTCGCTCGGTAGCATCCATGCATGGTCGTCGACACCTCACTCCTCGCCGCCGTCGAGATGTTCGCCAAGCTCAACGCCGACGAGCTCGAGCGTCTCAAGGACGTGGCCGAGGTTCGCGAGCTGCGCCGCAACGACGCGCTCTTCTCCGAGGGCGACCCGTCCACCGAGCTGTTCGTGGTGGTCGAGGGTCGCCTCGCCATCGCCAAGCGGTCGCCCGACGGCCGCGAGTCGGTCATCGCCCTCATGGAGCGCGGCGACCTGTTCGGCGAGATGCCCCTCTTCGACGGCGAGGGCCGCTCGGCCGAGGCCCGAGCGCTCGAGCCGTCCGAGGTCATCGTCATCCCCTACTCGGCGGTGCGCGAGATCTACGAGGCCCGCCCCGAGCTGCTGTGGAGCGTCACCGAGATGCTCACCCTGCGCCTCCGCAACCTCGACGAGGCGCTCGCCGACACGATGTTCCTCGACGTCACCGGCCGCACCGCGAAGCGGCTGCTCGAGCTCTCGAACGGGGCCGAGGAGTTCTCCCTCCCCATCACCCAGGAGGAGCTCGCCGGCATGGTCGGGGCCTCCCGCGAGCGGGTCAACAAGGCCATCGCCTCGTTCATCCGCCTGGGGTGGATCGAACAGCACGAGCGCCGGTACCGCATCGTCGACCGCGAGCAGCTCGAGCGCCGCTCCACCTGATCCCGGTGGTCCGCACGTGGGCGGGCCGGCCAGTGACGTGGATCAGGAGTACCGCTCGAGGATGGAGGTCTCCGCGAGGCGCGAGAGACCTTCCTTGATGGCCTTCGCGCGTGCCGAGCCGACCCCCTCGACCTCTTCGAGATCGGAGATCGTGGCTCGCATGATCTTCTGGAGGTCGCCGAAGCGCGCGACGATGTTGTCGACGACCGATTCGGGCAGCCGCGGCACCTTCGAGAGCAGGCGGTAGCCCCGCGGCGTGACGCTGCGGTCGAGGTCGAGTGCGTCGCCGGGGGTGCGCAGCATCTCGGCGAGCGCCTTGAGGTCGAGCAGGTCCTCGGTGCCGAACGCGGCGAGCGCCTCCATCGCCTCGCCGAGCTGCCAGTCCTGCTCCTCGTGGAAGTAGTCGCGCACGACCTGGCGGCCGTCCTCGTAGACGCCGCCGAGCAGCTCCTCGAGTTGGAGCATGATGAGCCGGCCGTCGACGCCGAGCTCGATGACGTCGATCTCGATCTCCTCGGCGATGCGGCGCACCATCTCGGTGCGCTGGAGCACGCTGACGACGTCGCGGAGGGTGACGAGATCTTCCACCTCGAGCGCCGACAGCGAGGCCGACACGGCGTCGAGACGGGAGCGATAGCGCTCGAGGGTCTGGAGCGCCTGGTTCGCCCGGTTGAGGAGGCGGGCGGTGGGCTCGAGGGGGTGCTTTTCGTCGTTGACGTAGACGGCGATGACCGCCATGTCCTCCGACACCGAGATGACCGGCACGTCGATGGACCGGGCGACCCGTTCGGCGGTGCGATGACGGGTGCCGGTCTCGGAGGTGGGGACGTTGGGGTTGGGCACGAGGTGCACGTTGGCCCGGGCGATGCGGCTCGCGTCGCGAGCGAGGATGATGGCGCCGTCCATCTTCGCCAGCTCGGAGAGGCGCTGGGGGCTGAACGCCGCATCGAGCAGGAACCCGCCCGAGCAGATGTTCAGCACCTCGGGGCCGTCGCCGACCACGATGAGCGCGCCCTTGCCCGCCTGGAGGATGCGGTCGAGGCCTTCACGCAGGGGCTTGCCCGGCGCGATGGCCCGCAGGGCGTCGAGCATCGGACTGCTTCGGCGGGCGAGCACGGGGCCGAGTCTACCCGGCGGCGGCGCGGAGCCCCGGGGCGCTCGGGAGCGCGTGGGCGAGCGCCTCGGCCACGGTGGCGACCCGGAGCAGCCGGAGGCCGGAGGGCGCGTCGGCGACCGAGGCGGGCACGAGCGCGGTGGTGAAGCCGAGACGGGCGGCCTCGGCGAGTCGGCGGGAGGTCTGGCCGACCTGGCGGACCTCGCCGCCGAGGCCCACCTCGCCGATGGCGACCGTGCCGCCGTCGATCGGACGGTCGAGGCGGGCCGAGGCGATGGCCAGGACGAGGGCGAGATCGGCCGCGGGCTCGGCGACCCGGACCCCACCGACGGCGAGCGCATAGAGATCGGCGCGGGAGAGGTCGAGCCCGGCACGCTGCTCGAGGACGGCGAGGAGGAACGCCACCCGACCCGGATCGACCCCCTGCGCGGCACGCCGCGGCGAGCCCGGCGACTCGCTCGCCACCAGCGCCTGGAGCTCGACGAGGAGGGGGCGGTGGCCCTCGATGGTGGGGACCACCACCGAGCCCGACACGCCGGTGCGACGGTCGGCGAGGAAGAGGCGGCTGGGGTCGGGCAGGCCGATGAGGCCCGCCTCACCCATCTCGAAGAGGCCGAGCTCGTCGGTGGACCCGAACCGGTGCTTCACCGCACGCAGGAGGCGCAGCGCGTGGTGACGCTCGCCGCCGAAGGTGAGCACGGTGTCGACCATGTGCTCGAGCACCCGGGGCCCCGCCAGCTCGCCGTCCTTGGTGACGTGGCCCACCATCAGCACGGCGACACCTCGCGACTTGGCCTCGGCGGTGAGGCGCGCCGCGCACTCGCGAACCTGGGTGAGCGACCCGCCGCTCGACCCGACGGTGGGGTCGACCATCGTCTGGATCGAATCGACGACGACGACCGCGGGATCGACGACCCGGATCTGTTCGACCACCTCGTCGAGGCGGGTCTCGGCCATGAACCACACCTGCTGGTCGAGGGTGCCGAGGCGCTCGGCGCGCAGGCGCACCTGTTGGGCGGCTTCCTCGCCCGACACGTAGAGCACCCGCAGACCCCTGGCCGCCATCGAGGCGAGGGCCTGGAGGACGAGCGTGGACTTGCCCACGCCGGGTTCGCCGCCGAGCAGGGTGACCGACCCGGGCACCAGCCCGCCCGACAGCACGCGGTCGAGCTCGCCGATGCCCGTGGGGCGCGCCTCCCACTCGGCGGGGTCGACCTCGGCGAGGGGACGCGCCGAGGCCCGCTCGCCCGACCGTGCGGTGAGGGAGCGGGCCGCGGGCACCGACTCGACGAGGGTGTTCCAGCTGCCGCACGACGGGCAGCGGCCCGCCCACTGGGGCGTGGCGGCGTCGCACTCGGTGCAGCGGAACGAAGCGCGGGATCGGGTCATGGGGACGACGTTACGGATCCCCAGTGACAGTCAGCCTGGAGCCGCCGTCCTCGCTCACCAACCGCGGGGACGGGTGCGGCGGCGGGCCCGGCGCAGGCGACTGGCGAAGCTCGAGCCGTTCTCGCGAGGAGGGCTCTGGGGGCCGGGCTGGGGGCGCAGGTCGATCTCGATGCCGCGAGATCCGTCGCCGAGGTCGATCACCACCGCTTCGGTGGGGTCGATCGGGTCGACCGCCACGACCCAGTCCCCGTCGCCGGCGAGCAGCACGCGTGCCCCGACGAGGGAGTCGGCGGGCGCGGCCGGGACCGGGACGAGTCGCTCGTCGCCCTCGTCGGTACGCACGAGCATCGAGCGACCGGCGGTGCACTGCACGACAGCGGAGCGGTAGCGGCTGGGCGCCGCGGGATCGAGCGCCTCGGTGGACGCGCGGGACGGATGCCAGGACATGTCTCTCCTCGCCCACCCGCTCCGGGCGCACAACTTAGGAGGTGCGCGTGCACGAGTGGTGGATACCCGGAACCGCCTGATCACGCGAGGCTCTCGTTGAGTGTCACACCCCTTCCGCATACTTGG
>CAZAVX010000065.1:0-16304 GCA_964488835.1 uncultured Iamiaceae bacterium
GCGGTCTTCGCGTACTGCGAACGCAGTATCCGGTCGTGGGCGGTCTTGCGCTGGCGGGGACGACGGCCCGCCGTGAGGCCCCTGGTGGGATCAGGTCCAGCCGGGGGTGCGTCCGGCCTGTTCGATCCACGAGCGCAGCTCGTCGGAGTCGGCCTCGTCGACCCTGGTGAGCTTGATGTACCGGCTCCGGCCGACGTCGCCGAGCGGTGGTGGCGGGTCGAAGTCGGCGCCGCCGTGGAACACGAGGTTGACCGACACGTCGTAGGCCACCATCTCGATGACCCAGCCGTGCTCGGGCACCCCGTAGTGGGCCTTCTTGAACTTCACCGCGTACTGGAGGTCGGGGAGCGTCTCGCGGATCAGCTCGTCGAGGCGCACGACGAGGGGGTTGAGGTCGGGCATGACCTTGCGCATCCACTCGTCGATGACCGAGTGGTCCTCGGCCGGTTCGGGCGGCTTCCGGGTGCTCGTGCCCTTCGGTGCTGCCTTCGCCATGGTGGGGTCCTTTCCTCGCCCGCAGGTGGCCACGCTGGCCCGGCGTCCTTCGCAGGGTACCGGGAGGCTGCGCCGGGTCGTGACCGGCGTCACCGCCGATGGGCCATGATGGCCGGCATGGGACGACTGGTAGGACGGCGACCGGATCACACCGCCTCGATCGCTCGCGCCCTGCGCAGCGAGCTCGCACCGGGCGAGCAGGTGGTGGCAGGGGTGTACGTGCAGGTGCCCGGGGTGAACGAGGCGGCGATGAGCGGTGGGGCGTCGGGCGCGGTCGCCGCGGCGACCGGTTCGGGAGTGGCCTTCCGCGACGTCGACGGCGACCAGCCCGCCTGGGTCGCGGCGGCGGGCGCCATGGGGATCGCCCCCGACGACGCTCGCCGCATGACGTGGAGCGCGCTCGCGCTCACCACCTCCCGCCTCCTCGTCGCCCGCCGCTCGCGGCTCACCCGCCGCGTCGCCGGCGTCGTGGCGGCCTGGCCGGTGGGGGAGATCGAGCGCATCGAGGTGCCACGCCAGCGGGAGGCGCTGACGATCCACCGCGGCGACCGCTCGCTCGACTTCGAGCTCCCCGCCGCCCACAAGTTCCTCCCCGACGTCTACCGCGAGCTGCCGACACGGCTCGCGGAGGTGCGCGCCGCGACCCGCACCTGAGCAGGCACCGTCGGCCGTCGCGTCGACGAGGATCCACCTCTGGCATTTATTTCAGCATCTGCTAGAAATAAGCCGAACGGAAGGATCCTCGATGACCGACATCGTGCAGGAGCTGGTCGAGCGCCGCTACGCGTTCGGCTTCCACTCCGACATCGACACCGAGCTCGCGCCCCGTGGCCTGAACGAGGACGTGATCCGGCTGATCTCGGCGAAGAAGTCCGAGCCCGCGTGGCTGCTCGACTGGCGGCTCTCGGCCTACCGGCACTTCGTCACCCTCGAACCGCCCACCTGGCAGAACGTCCATCACCCGCCGATCGACTTCCAGGACATGCACTACTGGGCGGCGCCGAAGCCCAAGGGCGAGGGCCCGGCGAGCCTCGACGAGGTCGACCCCGAGATCCTCGCCGCCTTCGAGAAGCTCGGCATCCCCCTCGCGGAACAGGAGCGCCTCACCGGGGTGGCGGTCGACGCGATCATGGACTCGGTCTCGGTGGCCACCACCTTCAAGGAGACCCTCGCCGAGGCGGGCGTGATCTTCTGCTCGTTCTCCGAGGCGGTCCGGGAGCACCCCGACCTCGTGCGTCGGTACCTCGGCTCCGTCGT
The DNA here is from genome assembly GCA_964488835.1 of uncultured Iamiaceae bacterium. Lineage (GTDB taxonomy): Bacteria > Actinomycetota > Acidimicrobiia > Acidimicrobiales > SKKL01 > SKKL01. The sequence goes on from CAZAVX010000065.1 coordinate 1,753, forward strand.
CCCACCACGGGACAACTTCTACGCCGCGCTGAACTCGGCGGTCTTCTCCGACGGCTCGTTCTGCTTCGTGCCGGCGGGGGTCCGCTGCCCGATGGAGCTCTCGACGTACTTCCGCATGAACGCCGCGGAGACCGGCCAGTTCGAGCGCACCCTCATCGTCGCCGAGGAGGGTGCGTCGGTGAGCTACCTCGAGGGGTGCACCGCCCCGATGCGCGACGAGAACCAGCTCCACGCCGCGGTCGTCGAGATCGTCGCCCTCGACGACGCCGACGTGAAGTACTCGACGGTGCAGAACTGGTACCCCGGCGACGAGAACGGCGTCGGCGGCATCTACAACTTCGTCACCAAGCGGGGCCGCGCCGGCCACCGGGCGCGCATCTCCTGGACCCAGGTCGAGACCGGCTCGGCGATCACCTGGAAGTACCCGAGCGTCATCCTCCAGGGCGACGACTCGGTCGGCGAGTTCTACTCGGTGGCGGTCACCACCGGCCGTCAGCAGGCCGACACCGGGACGAAGATGATCCACATCGGGAAGAACACCCGCAGCACGATCGTCTCGAAGGGGATCTCGGCCGGGCGGGCCCAGCAGACCTACCGGGGGCTCGTGAAGGTGCTGCGCTCGGCCGAGGGCGCCCGGAACCACACCCAGTGCGACTCGCTGCTGATCGGCCCGGAGTGCGGGGCCCACACGTTCCCCTACATCGACGTGAAGAACGACTCCGCCCAGGTCGAGCACGAGGCCTCGACCTCGAAGATCAGCGACGACCAGCTCTTCTACTGCCGCCAGCGCGGCCTCGACGAGGAGGACGCCACCTCGATGATCGTGAACGGGTTCTGCCGGGAGGTGTTCGAGGAGCTGCCGATGGAGTATGCCGTCGAAGCGCACGCCCTCATGCGCCTGAGCCTCGAAGGGGCGGTGGGCTGATGTTGCACATCGACTCGCTCCACGCATCGATCGACGGCACGCCCATCCTGAACGGACTCAGCCTCGACGTCCCCGCGGGCGAGGTGCACGCCGTGATGGGCCCGAACGGCGCGGGCAAGAGCACGCTGGCCGCCGTGCTGGCCGGGCGCGAGGGCTACGAGGTGCGGGGGACGGTGACCCTCGACGGGACCGATCTCCTCGCGCTCGAGCCCGAAGCGCGCGCGGCGGCCGGCGTGTTCCTCGCGTTCCAGTACCCCACCGAGCTACCCGGGGTCGGCAACGCCTACTTCCTCCGTGTCTCGCTGAACGCCATCCGCCAGGCCCGTGGTCTCGACGAGATCCCCGCCTCCGAGTTCCTCGCCCTCGCCCGCGAGCACCTCGACGCGCTCGACATGGACCCGTCGTTCCTCGGTCGCTCGGTGAACGAGGGGTTCTCGGGTGGGGAGAAGAAGCGCAACGAGGTCCTTCAGATGTCGCTGCTCCAGCCGCGCCTCGCGGTGCTCGACGAGACCGATTCGGGCCTCGACATCGACGCGCTCCGCGTCGTCGCTCGGGGGATCGAACGCCTCCGGTCCCCCGAGCGGTCGATGCTCGTCATCACCCATTACCCGCGGCTACTCGAGCTCGTCACCCCCGACCGGGTCCACGTGCTCGACCAGGGGCGCATCACCCGGTCGGGCGATGCGAGCCTTGCCCGCGAGCTGGAGGCCGAGGGCTACGGCAGCGCCCCGAGGACGGTCCCGGCGTGACGGTGGCGGTCGGTTCCACCCGGTCCGGCAGCGACGCCACCGGCGTGCCCGGTGCGGCCGAGGCGAGGGAGTGGCTCGACGAGCACGGGTTCCCCACCGGCCGCGAAGAGGCGTGGCGTGCCACGCCGGTCGGCGAGATCCGACGGCTCCTCGACGAACTGCCGGCCGCCACCCCCGACACGGTCGAACCGAGCCGGGCCGACCTCGACGCGCTCGCCCCGATCCACGGTCCGATCCGCCTCGTCTTCGTCGACGGGCGGCTCGTCCCCGCCCTGTCCGACCTCTCCCACCCGCAGGGTCTCGGCATCGGCGCCGTCGGGTCCCTGCCGCCCGCCGCCCGGGGACAGTTCGCTCCGCTCGGTACCCCGACCGACGGCTTCGAGGCCCTCAACCGGGCGGCGACGCCTGACGTCACCTACCTCCTCGTCGACGACCGGTGCGCGGTGCCCGAGCCCGTCCACGTCGTCTACCTGACCAGTGGCGCCCACGTGGCCCATCCACGCCTCGTGGTCGAGGTGGGCGCCGGCGCCAGCGTGCACCTCGTCGAGAGCTTCGTCGGCGTCGGCGGTGGGCTGACGAACGCGTCCACCTCCGTCCGCCTCCGTGAGGGGTCGAGCCTGAGGAGCGCCAGGGTGCAGGACGAGCCGGGCGATGCGGTCCACCTCGGTCGCCTCCACGTCGTGCACGGCCGCCGCGCCGACAGCGAGATCACGGTCCTGTCCCGTGGTGCGTCCACGTCGCGCCTCGCCACGGCGCTCGACCTGCTCGAGGAGTCGGCGTCCTGTCGCCTCACCGGGCTGGTCACCCCGGCGGTCGGTGCCCGCCACGACGAGCACGTGACGATCGACCACGCGGCCTCCCGCGGCACGAGCGACCTCTCGGTGCGCGCCGTGGTCCCCGCCCGTTCGACGGTCACGTCGAGCGGACACGTCGTCGTGCGTCGCCACACCGCCGGCAACGACTCACGCCAGCGCGCCGACAGCCTGCTCCTCGACCCCACCGCCGAGGCCGACAGCCGGCCGTGGCTCGAGATCTTCGCCGACGACGTGCGCGCCACCCACGGCTCGGCGACCGGCCGCCTCGACGACGACGCCCTCTTCTACCTCCGCAGCCGGGGCATTCCCCACCAGCGGGCCCGCCGCATCCTCGTCGGCGCGTTCGCCCGGGCGGTCGCCGAGCACGTCCGGCCCGCGTCGCTCCGCGCCCAGGTCGAGAGCTGGTTCGAACTGGACGATCCACGATGAGCACCTGGAACCCGATCGTGCTGCGACGCGACTGCGACGCGGTCACCGTGCCCTACGGCGAGCGGGTGGTGCTGAGCGCCGGGGGAGAGGTGGAGATCTCCCAGCGGCTCGGGTCGAGCATCACCGTGCGCACCGAGATGGGCACCCTCCTCCGCATCGACGGTGGCGACGCCGACGCACTCGGTCTCGATCCCGGGAACGAGTCGCCGGTCGCCGTCGTGGCCCGGTCGGGACCCTTCGACCCCGACGCGGTCACGGCGGCACTGCGCACGGTCTTCGACCCGGAGATCCCGATCAACATCGTCGACCTCGGCCTCGTCTACCGGTGCGAGGAGGTCGAGCTCGACGGCGGTCGCCGCCGCGTGGAGATCGACATGACGATGACCGCACCGGGGTGCGGCATGGGCGACGTCATCCAACAGGACGCCATCGCCGCGGTGGCGCGGGTGCCAGGGGTCGACGAGGTCGACGTGCGCATCGTGTGGGACCCGCCGTGGTCCCGGGACCGCATCTCAGAGGCGGCCCGCCTCGAGCTCGGTCTGTTCTGAACCCGGCCTCCCGCCCGCGGTCAGCGACGGCCCGTGCGTGGCCCGCCCTGGATCGTGAGGGTCGCGGCCTCGGTGTCGTCCTCGTCGGGGTCGAGGGTGAGACGGATCCGGCACCCGGCGGCACGGGGATCGCGGGCGACGAGCTCGACGATCGTGGCGTCGCTCGGGTCGGTGAGACCCTCCGCGATGCCGAGGTGGAGCGCGCAGATGGTGGCTCGGTCGGTGAGCGCGGCCGACGCGAACGGGCAGTTCTGGAGGACGATCTCGACCCCGTCACGCCGGGTGCGGACCTCGGGCTCGAAGCCCTGGCGGGCCATCGCCGCGGTGAGGTCGGCCACCACGTCGCCCGAGGGCGAGGGGACGCGGAACGTGTCGGCGGCCCGCCGGCCCACCTCCACGGGGCCGTGGCCGGTGGCGATCACCTCGGCGAGCAGCTGGCTGAGCCGTTCGTAGGGCCCGGTGGTGCCCCACTGGCCCCGGACCGCCGGGTCGACCTGGTAGAGCAGGCGGGGACGGCCGCGCCCCGACGGCGGTGCGGTGGTCTCGAGGAGGAGCCCGGCGGCGACGAGCTTGGCCAGGTGCTGGCGGATGGCGTTGTGGGTGAGCGGGAACTCGGCGTCGAGCTCGGGGATGTCGACGCTGCGGTCGCGCTCGGCGATGTGGCGGAAGATGGCGTGACGGGTCGGGTCGCCGAGTGCTCTCGCTTGTTCCTGGAGGGTGGTGCGCTGCATCGCGGTGCTCGCCTCTCGGTGTCGACCTCGAGCTCGGGCCGAGCCCGTGCCCCGACCAGTGTGGCGTGTCGCCGCGTCGGCGGCGACGAGCCGATCAGGCGGCCTGCGTGCCGAGCTCGGCGTCGACCGACGCCGTCGAGCGCGCCGCCTCCCGGTCGTGTGCGACCCGGTCGAGGTGGCGGGCGAGGGGCACGGTGGCCCCCAGCATGAACCCGAAGCCCGCGCCGGCCCACATGCCGGCGAACACGCCGAGTCCGAGCGCGCCGCCCGGCTCGATGCCCATCATCGTGCCGCCGATGGTGACGAGAAGGGTGACGACGACGAGTCCGGCGACGGCCCCGATGGCGGCGGGTCGCAGGATCTCGGGATCCGGGGTTGTGCTCGACATGTCGGTCCTCCGTATTATCTGAAGCAGATACTGGAATAATAAACCATGTCTGCCGGTGACGGAGCGTGCGGGGCGACGCCACGACGAGGCAGCCGACCGGAGGACCCGATGACCACCAGTCCCGACGAACCCGATCCCGGCGAGGCGCCCGGCGATCTCGACTCCCCCGAGGAGATCGCCGAGCTGGTCCGCCGGTTCTACGCGGACGTCGCCCAGGACGAGCTCCTCGGCCCGATGTTCAACGAGGTCGCCGCGGTCGACTGGTCCGAGCACCTGCCGAAGCTCTGCGCATTCTGGTGCCGTGCCCTGCTCGGACTGCCCGGCTACCAGGGCAACCCCTTCCGGGCGCACCTGCTCGTGCACGAGCAGCGGGCGTTCACGGTCGCGCATTTCGAGCGGTGGCTCGACCTGTTCCGGGAAGCGGTCGAGGAGGGGTGGGTCGGGCCGAACGCCCGCCGCGCGCTCGAGCTGGCCGCGAACGTCGCCCGGGTCCATGCGCGCCAACTCGTCGGCATCGACATCGGCGTCAATATCGGCGTCGACCTCGGCATCGACATCGGCATCGATGTCGAAGCCGCCGTCGTCGCGCCCGCTCCCCCCGCCTGAGCCCGCCGACGAGGAGGCCGTGGTTCCCATGCGCACCGATCATCACGACACGAGTGGAGCGCCGGTCACGCCGGCGCGGCGACGGTCACACCTCCGGGCGGTCGCCCTCCCCGCCGAGCACGGTGGATGGAGCCTCACCCTCGAGCCGGTGGTGCTCGGGCTGCTCGTGGCCTGGTCGTGGTCGGGCCTGGCCATCGGCGTCGCGGCCCTGTTCGCGTTCCTCGCGAGGACCCCGCTCAAGTTCGTCCTCGTCGACCGGTGGCGCGGTCGATGGCTGCCGAGGACGAGCGTCGCGGCCCGCGTCGCCGCCGTCGAGCTCACGTTCCTGCTCGTGCTCGCCGTGCTCGCGGTCAGGGCGAGCGTCCACCCGTTCTGGTGGCCGCTGGTCGCGGCCGCACCGCTCCTCGCGACCGAGCTGTGGTTCGACATGCGGAGCCGCGGCCGGCGACTCCTCCCCGAGCTGGCAGGGACCATCGGGATGGGTGCAGTGGCGACGGCGATCGCGCTCGCCGACGGCGCAGAGGTCGCGCTCGCCGTGGGCCTCTGGGTCGTCGTGGCCGCTCGGGGCGGCGCGGCCATCCCCTACGCACGCACGCAGGTGTTCCGTGCCCACGGGCGCGACCCGAGCCTGGTCCTCAGCGACCTGGCCCAGGCTGGTGCCGCGGTCGCTGCACTCGCCGCGTGGATCGGCGGACTCGTGCCGCTCGCGGCGGCGCTCGCGATCGTGGGCGTCGCGGCGTTCAACCTCGTCGCGGTCCGGAGGGCGCCCCGTCCCGCGAAGATCGTCGGCCTCCAACAGATGACCTTCGGCATCGCCGTCATCCTCGTGACCGCGCTGGCCGTCTGACCGCCCGGCGCACGTCGGTGCCTTGACCTCGAGTGAGGTCGAGGTCGTAGGTTCGCCACGACGACGACCGACGGCAGAGGAGCCACGGCGTGAAGGCGATCCAACAGCACCGGTTCGGTGGGCCCGAGGTCCTCGAGCTCCGCGACCTACCCGACCCCGAACCTCTCTCCGGGCACGTGCGCATCCGTGTCGCGGCGGCGGGGGTCCACCTCCTCGATACCGTGCTGCGTGCGGGTGAGGCAGGGCCGTTCGGGGTGATGGAGCTGCCCGCGGTGCCCGGTCGTGAGGTGGCCGGGGTCGTCGATCGGCTCGGTCCCGACGTCGAGGCGTCGTGGGCGGGGTGTCGCGTCGTCGCTCACCTCGGGGCGGCGAGCGGGGGCTACGCCGAGCTCGTGGTCGCGCCGGTCGAGGCGCTCGTCCCACTCGCCGAGGGGGTCGACCCGGCCGAGGCGGTCGCCATGGTCGGGACGGGGCGCACGGCGCTCGGGATCCTCGACGAGGCCGCGATCATGCCCGGCGACGTCGTCCTCGTCACCGCGGCCGCGGGAGGTCTCGGCACCCTGCTCGTGCAGGCCGGCAAGGCGGCGGGCGCGACGGTGATCGGAGCGGCCGGTGGGCCAGCGAAGGTGGAGCTGGTCCGGTCGCTCGGTGCCGACGTCGCGGTCGACTATCTCGACCCGACGTGGGGCGAGTCGCTCGCGGACGTCGGGGTCACGGTCGTGCTCGACGGGGTCGGCGGCTCGATCGGCCGGACCGCCCTCGAGCTCGTGCAGCCTGGCGGCAGGGTCGTCCTCTTCGGCTACAGCTCGGGCGAGCACGTGCCGCTCGACGCGTCCGACCTCTTCACCCGTGGCATCGCGGTCACCGCCGCGGTCGGCCCCCGCATGTTCGCCCGGCCGGGTGGGATCGCTGCGCTCTCCGAGAAGGCGGTGGCGCGCCTGGTCGAGGGAACATGGCGACCGGTGATCGACCGCTTCCCGCTCGCCGACGCGGCGTCGGCGCACCTCGCGCTCGTCGAACGGCAAACCACCGGCAAGGTCGTCCTCGTGCCCTGAGTCGCCGCGACCCCTCGACGCGGCGGCCCCGGCCGGGCATCATCTCGGGAACGAGAACCCCGTGGGGAGGGGCCCATGACGACACTCCGTTCGATCCCCGCACCGGCCCAGGCCTTGCTCGGGTCCGACGCGCTGGCCCACGTCGTGACGATGAACCCCGACGGCACCCCGCAGGTGTCGGTCGTCTGGTGCGGCGTCCGCGACGATCGCATCTACTTCTGCACCGAGGGCTCCACCTCCAAGGTGCGCAACATCCGGCGCGACCCGCGGGTCGTCCTCTCGATCGAGGACGAGGCCCGCAACGTCACCGGTACCCAGCAGCACCTGGTCGTGACCGGCCGGGCCGAGATCGTCGGACCGGCCGACAAGGCGCTGTGCGACGAGTTGTGCCGTGTTCACGTCGGGCGGGCGAACCACCCGCTGAACCTGGGTGCCTCGCCCACCGCGGTGACCGTCGCGGTCAGCGTCGACCGGGTCGGTGGCAACGGGCCCTGGGTCGGGAGCGTGCACTGAGGGCGGGACGCGGCGCGGCGGCCCGGCCGGCGGCGGGCCGAGCCGTTCAGGCGCCCGCCGGCTCGGCGGGTGCCGCGAGTTCCGACGCGGTGGGGACCCCGCTCCACCGGGCGAGCTCGGCGTCGAGGTCGAGGTGATCGACGACGGCGCTGTGCTCGTACTCACCCCAGGCGTCACGGGGCAGCATCCACATGATCTCGAACTCGTTGCCGTCGGGGTCGGCGCCGTAGAGGCTCTTCGTCGCGCCGTGGCTCGACTGCCCGGTGAGGGCACCGGCCTCGGCCAGCGCGACGCGTGCCGCGGCGAGCTCGTCGATGGTGTCGACCTGCCAGGCGAGGTGGTAGAGGCCGATGCCCCGACGCCTGGGGCCGGCCTGCTCACCGATGCCGAACAGGCCGAGGTCGTGGTGGTTCCCCGAGCGGGGGAGGCGGAGGAACACGGCGTTGAAGCGGGGCTCGCGGGTGACGACCTCCATGCCGAACACGTCGCGGTAGAAGTGCTCGCTGCGCGCGGCGTCGGCGACGAAGAGAACGGCGTGGTTGAGGCGGACGGGGGAGAACGACACGGACGGCTCCTTCGACGGGGGGTTGCGATGCACCTCGTCCAACAAAGTTGATATGTCTACTATTCCTCGCGCCGCCGTCCGCTGGCTGAGCGACGGCGCCCCCTGGTGGGTGGCGACGTCGGTCGGCTCGGTCCTGGTGGTGGTCGGCGTCGGGCTCGTGCTCCGCCCGTTCCGATCGCTGTCGGTGCTCGTCCTCGTCGTGGCCGTGGCCATGGCGGCGACCGGGATCGCGGCCCTGGCCGACTCGGGAGGCGGACGCCGCCCGTTCGTCGGCCGGTTCGTCGGCCTGCTCTGGGTCGGCGCGGGCGCGGTCGCCGTTGCGTGGCCCGCGCTCACCGTGCGCGGCATCGCGTTGGTGGCTGGGGTCGGGATGATCGTGAGCGGCATCGCCGAGGTCGCCGGCGCGGCCCGCGCCACGGCCGACGAACGCGCCGCGTCCCTGCTGTGGGGGCTCGCGAGCGTCGTCTTCGGGCTCCTCGCCCTCAGCTGGCCGGACGTCACGCTCCTCGTCGTCGCCGTGGTGTTCGGGGTCCGCACCACCGTTGTCGGCATCCGCGCGGTCGTCTCGGGGCTGCGCCGCCGGACGGGTCGTCCGACGACGAGCGGCCAGGGTGGGCCACGCACCGGGTTCCGTCGCTGGGCGCACACGGTCGCGGTCGGTGCCGGGCTCGTGCTCGCCCTCGGCCTCGCGGTCATCAGCGTGCTCGTCCACCGCAGCGTCGGCGTCGTCGACGCCTTCTACACACCACCCGACACGGTGCCGACCGAGGCCGGCAGGCTGATCCGCGCCGAGCAGGCGGACCGTCACGTGCCCGAGGGTGCGCGCGGCTGGCGCATCCTCTACACGACCACCCGGGACGCCCGGACGCCCGCAGTCGCGAGCGCACTCGTGCTCGCCCCTGGCTCAATGACCGCCGATGCCTCCGCGCCGCTCGACGTCGTCGCATGGGCGCACGGCACCACCGGCGTCGCCCGGCTCTGCGCGCCGACCGTGATGACGAGCGGTCTCGCCGCCGGCGCGTTCGAGCTTGCCGAGGCCGTCCTCGCCGAGGGGTGGGTGCTCGTCGCCACCGACTACACCGGCCTCGGCACCGAGGGTCCGCACCCGTACCTCATCGGCGAGGGCGAGGCCCACTCGGTGCTCGACGCGGTGCGCGCCGCGCGCCAGCTCGACGAGCTCGACCTCTCCCCGCACACGGTCGTGTGGGGGCACTCCCAGGGCGGGCACGCGGCCCTGTGGACCGGGATCCGGGCCGACGACGACGTGCCGCTCCGCGGGGTCGCCGCGCTCGCGCCGGCGAGCGACCTCGTCGCGCTCGTCGACCACCTGCCGACGGTCACCGGTGGCAGCATCTTCGCGACCTACGTGGTCGAGGCCTACTCGCGGCACTACCCCGACGTCCGGCGGTCCGACCACGTGAGGCCCGCCGCCCTGCCGACGTTCGAGCGGACCGCAGGACGGTGCCTCGACGCCACGGTGCTCGCGTCGGGGCTCAGCTCGGTGGCGATGGGTTTCGACGGCTTGCGGAACCTCAGGAGTGGGCCGCTCCTCGACCGTCTCGCCGAGAACGTGCCCGACGGGACGATCGACGCGCCGGTGCTGCTCGCCCAGGGCGAGGCCGACACGCTGATCCCCGCTGCGATGCAGATCGGGTGGGTCGAGCGGGCGTGTGCTCGGGGCACGGTGGTCGAGCACCGGACCTATCCCGGCCTCGACCACCTCTCGCTCGTCGCGGCCGGGTCGCCGCTGGTCGACGACCTGCTCGCCTGGACCCGCGACCGCTTCACGGGGCTCGACGCCCCGTCGACCTGCCCGGGCTGACGGTCGGCGCTACCGCCGGCGGTTCTCGAAGTACGACTTCCAGTTCTCCGCCGCGGAGGCCAGCTCGGGCCGCTCGGCGAAGACCGGCTGCATCTTCTCCCACGCCTGCTCGCGCTTGTACGGGATGAACTCGCGGGGGAAGTAGCCCTCGTGGGGCCGGTAGCCCTTCAGCACGTTGCGGGCCACCGTGGCGATGTGGACCTCGTCGGCGCCGTCGGCGAGGCCCATCGTGGGGGCGTTCGCGTACATGGCCTGGAGCGGTGTGAGGTCGGTGGTGCCGAGCGACCCGTGGATGTGGAGGGCGTCGAAGGAGATCTCGCGCAGCACGCGGGCCATCGTGAACTTCACGCCCGCGATGTCGGTGCGCACCTCCTGGGTGGAGGAGTTGTCGATCTTCCACGCCGTCTCGAGCACGTAGAGCCGCAGCATCTTCAGCTTCACGTACGACTCGGCGATCTTCTCCTGCACCATCTGGTGCTCGGCGATGATCTTGCCGTGCGACTCGCGGGACAGCGCCCGCTCGCACATCATGTCGAGCGCCAGCTTGCACTGGGCGATCGTGCGCATCGCGTGGTGGATGCGGCCGCCGCCGAGGCGCCGCTGGGCGAGCACCTTCGCGCCGTCCTCGGGTCCGAGCAGGTGGTCGAGGGGCACCCGGACGTCGGTGTACTTGATGTGGTTGTGGTTGCGGGGCTCGGGCATGATCTCGACCCCCGGGGTGTCGCGGGGGACGATGAAGATGCCGTTCGTGCACATGACGAACAGCAGGTCGGCCACACGACCGGCCGAGGTGAACCACTTCTCACCGTTGATGACCCACTGGTCGCCGTCGCGCACCGCCGTGGTCTTGAACAGGTTCGGGTCCGAGCCGCCCTGGGGCTCGGTCATCGAGTAGGCGGAGAAGATCTCCTGGTTCATCAGCGGGTAGAGCCACCGCTGCTTCTGCTCCTCGGTGCCGTAGGCGGCGAGGATCTCCATGTTCCCGGTGTCGGGGGCGGCGGTGCCGAACATCGCCGGCGCGGTGGGGTAGCGGCCGAGGATCTCGTTGACCAGCGCGAGCTTGAGCTGGCCGAAGCCCGGGCCGCCAAGCTCCTCGTCGAGGAACAGCGCCCACAGGCCCTGGTCCTTGATCTCCTGCTGCAGCTCCTTGACGTACGCCTTCACCGCAGGGTCGGGGAGACGGACGGCGTAGGGGAAGACGTACTCGAGCGGCGCGATCTTCTCCTCGCAGAAGCGTTCGATCCAGTCGAGCTTCTCCTGGAACTCCGGCTCGGTCTGAAAACTCCACGTCATCGTCGTGTCCCCCTGGGCGTGATGCGAACGTGCCGACCCTAGTTGCTCGGCGCGGGACCGACCGCAGCGGACCGGGCCGTCGGTAGTGTGCACGCGCCGGGGGAAAACTGCTCCTCGCGTGTCGATCCGGGCGGGTGCCGTTCGACGTTCTGGTGAGCGGCCCGAGAGGGGCCTCGGACAACACAGGAGACTCACCGTGAAGTACATGCTGATCATGCGGGCGACCGACGAGGCCTACGAGCAGTTCGCCGACGTCGACATGGACGAGATGCTCGAGGTGATGGGCCGGTTCAACGACGAGATGATCTCCGCGGGCGTGCTCGTCGCCGCCGAAGGCCTCGACCCCGACCCGGGCGTCGTCGTCGACTACTCGTCCACCCCACCGGTGGTCACCGACGGGCCCTACGGCGAGACCAAGGAGCTGTTCGGCGGCTACTGGATCCTCGACGTCGCGTCGATCGAAGGGGCGATCGAGTGGGCGAAGCGGGCGCCGGCGGCCGGGCCGGGCATGAAGACCGAGATCCGCCGCATCGCCTCCATCGACGAGTTCCCCCAGGACAACATCTGGATCCAGAAGGAGCGCGCGTGGCGGGAGGCCACCGGCCAGCTGTGAGCTCGGTGCGCGACGCCGTCGGTGCGGTGTGGAGGATCGAGTCAGCCCGCATCGTCGGCGCTCTCGCGCGTGAGACCGGCGACTTCGCTCTCGCCGAGGACGTCGCCCAGGAGGCACTCGCCGAGGCGCTGGTGAGCTGGCCACGGGTGGGGATGCCGGCCAACCCGGGGGCGTGGCTGCTCACCACCGCCCGTCGGCGGGCGATCGACGCCCACCGGCGCCGACGACGACTCGACGACCGCATCGGCCAGCTCGGCCGGCACCTCGAAGACGCCGATCGTGGGGCCGTCGGCGGCGACTCGCAGCCCGAACAGCTGGGCGAGCCCGATCGCATCGACGACGACGTGCTCGCCCTGGTCTTCATCGCGTGCCACCCGCTGCTCTCGCGCGAGGCGCAGGTCGCGCTCACGCTGCGCGTCGTCGGCGGTCTCACGAGCGACGAGATCGCCCGCGGCTTCCTCGTGCCCACCGCGACGATCCAGGCCCGCATCACCCGGGCGAAGAAGACGCTCGCCGCGGCCGATGTGCCCTTCGAGGTGCCCCCGCCCGAGGAGCGTGGTGAGCGGCTCGCCTCGGTGCTGAGCGTCATCTACCTGATCTTCACCGAAGGCTCGACCGCCTCCTCCGGCGACCAGCTGATGCGGGTCGACCTCGCCCACGAAGCCCTCCGCCAGGCGCGGGCCCTCACCCAGCTGATGCCCGGCGAGCCCGAGGTGCACGCGCTGCTCGCGCTCCTCGAGCTCACCGCGGCGCGCTTCCCGGCCCGCACCGGGCCCGACGGCGAGTCCGTGCTGCTCGCCGACCAGGATCGGAGGCGGTGGGACCGCTCGGCCATCCGGCGTGGACGTGCCGCGCTGCGCACCGCGGGCGCGCTCGGACGGGGCCTCGGGGCCTACGGTCTCCAGGCGGCCATCGCCGAGTGCCATGCGGTCGCCGCCTCGGTGGAGGAGACCGACTGGGAGCGCATCGTCGTGCTCTACGAGGCCCTCGGCCGCCTCGCCCCGTCGCCGGTCGTCGAGCTGAACCGCGCGGTGGCCGTGTCGATGGCCGACGGCCCCGCCGCTGGGTTGCGGCTCGTCGACGAGCTCCGCGACGACCCGCTCCTCGGTGGCTCGCACATGCTGCCGAGCGTGCGGGGCGAGCTCCTCGCTCGTCTCGGTCGTACCGACGAGGCGCGGGTCGAGCTCACGAGGGCGATCGATCTGTGTGGCAACGCGAAGGAGCGCGACGTCCTCTCCCGCAAGGTGCGCGACCTCGGCGTGTGACCACCGGCACAGGACGGTCGTCGCGAGCTACGTTGAGCCGATGCCCACGATCCCCAGGCTCGACCTGCTCGACCCGGCGGCGTTCGACGGCGGTCAACCACACGAAGCGTTCGCCTGGTTGAGGGACCACGATCCCGTGCACTGGCACGAGGAGCCCGACGGTCCCGGCTTCTGGGCCGTCACCCGCTACGCCGACGTGCGCGAGGTGGGGCGCGACGCCGAGACGTTCTCCTCGGAGTACGGGATCATGATCCCGGGGTCCGCGGGCCCTGCGGCGGGCGCGCCGCGGATGATGATCACGATGGACCCGCCGTCCCACACCGGGTTCCGCAAGCTCGTCGTGCCCGACTTCCTGCCCAAGGCGGTGCGGGCGATGGCGCCACGGGTGGAGGCGCTCGCCGCACAGATCGTCGACGAGGTCGTCGAGCGCGGCGAGTGCGACCTCGTCACCGACGTGGCCGGCCTCATGCCGTCCTACGTCATCGCCGAGATGCTCGGCATCCCTCACGCCGACGGCGTTGCGCTCTACGACCTCACCGAGACGATCCACAGCACGCCCGATCCCGCCGACCCCGGGGCCGCGGGCCGCGCGGTGATGGAGATGCTCACCTACGCCCACGGCGTGTGGGAGGACCGGCGCGCCCATCCTCGCGACGACCTGTCGACCACGCTCGCCCACGCCGTCGTCGACGGCGAACCGCTCAGCGAGCTCGACTTCGGCATGTGGTTCCTCCTCCTCGTCGACGCCGGGGGCGACACCACCCGCAACCTCGTCGCCACCGGGCTGCTCACCCTGCTCGAGCATCCCGACCAACTCGAGCTCGTGTGCCGCGACCTCGACACCCACCTCAACACCGCGGTCGAGGAGTTGCTGCGCTGGGTGAGCCCGGTCGTCTACATGCGCCGCACCGCGCTGCGGTCGACCACGGTCGGCGGCGTCGACATCGCCGAGGGCGACAAGATCGTCATGTACTACGGGTCGGCGAACCGCGACCCCCGGGCATTCGAGCGGCCCGACGTCTTCGACGTCACCCGCTGGCCGAACGACCACGTGGCCTTCGGCGGGGGCGGGCCGCACTTCTGCCTCGGTGCCCGCCTCGGCCGCGCCGAGATCGTGGCGCTGCTCCGCCAGGTGCTCTCCCGTCTGCGCGGCCTGCGCGTCGTCGAGGAGCCCGAATGGCTGCCCTCGACGTTCATCTCCGGGGTCAAGCACCTGAGGGTCGAGTTCGAGCCCGGCCCCCGCCTCGCCTGATCCCCACAACATGCGTCAGTTCCGGGCGGTATGCGCCCCGAACTGACGCATGTTCGGGGTCATGGGGGCGGATACGGTCGGGGCGTGGCGTCCACCGAGCACGAGCCCACGGCCAGCGGCCCGACGGACACGGCCC
>CAZAVX010000066.1:0-2694 GCA_964488835.1 uncultured Iamiaceae bacterium
CGACCTCGAGCAGCATGTCGGCGCACTTGTGCTTGATGGCCTGGAACGAGCCGATGGGCCGGCCGAACTGGACGCGGTCCTTGGCGTACTGGACGGCCATGTCGAGGCACTCCTGGGCGCCGCCGACCTGCTCGGAGGCGAGGGCCACCGCGGCGAGGTCGAGGATGCGGGCGAGGTCGTCCCACTGGAGGCTGTCGCTGCTGACGAGCGTGGCCGGGGTGTTCTCGAAGGTGAGCTTGGCCTGCTTGCGGGTCTGGTCCATCGTGGCGAGCGGGGTGCGGGTGAGGCCCGCAGCATCGCCCTCGACGGCGTAGATGCCGAAGCCGCCGGCGGTCTTCGCGGCGACGAGGATGAGGTTCGCGGTGTGCCCGTCGAGCACGAACATCTTCTCGCCGGTGAGGGTGTCGCCACCCTGGAGGGTGATGCCCTCGGCATCCCAGCGGCCGTTGCTCTCGGTGAGGGCGAGGGTGGCGATGGTCTCGCCGGCGGCGATGCCGGGCAGGTGGGCCTGCTTGGCCTCGTCGGTGCCCACCTGGAGGAGGGTGTTGGTGGCGAGGGCGACGGTGGAGAAGTACGGGGCGCAGAGGAGGCGCTTGCCCATCTCCTCGAGCACGACGCAGAGCTCGACGTAGGTGTAGCCCTGGCCGCCGTACTCCTCGGGGATGATGAGCGCCTGGAGGCCCATCTCCTGGCCCATCTGGTTCCAGACGGCCTCGTCGTAGCCGTTCTCGGTCTCCATCTGCTCGCGGACCGCGGTCTCGGGCGACTTGGAGTCGAGGAACTGCTTGACGATGCGGCGGAGCTCGTCCTGCTCCTCGCTGAAGGCGAAGTTCACGGGAATCCCCCTCGGGATGTCGATGCCGGTCCGGGCGGTCACCCGGATGCGAGCACGGTAGGGGGAACCGGCGACGGCGCGCCAACGCTGATGTGTACACGCGTGCTACGGTCGGTCGGATGCACGATCCGTTCGACGGCCGGCTCCGTGTCGGCATCCGCGAGCTGCGCAACCAGGTCGCCGCCGTCGTCCGCCGGGCCGAGGCGGGCGACCGGGTCGTCATCACCGTCGACGGCCGGCCGGTCGCCCAGCTCGGCCCCCTCGAACCCGACGGCAGACCCACCCTCGACGACCTCGTCGCGAGCGGGCTGGCGCGCCCTCCGCGCCGCCACGACCGGCCGCCAGCACCCGATCCCGTCGACCCGCCCATCGACGCCCGCTCCGGCACCGTGCTCGACGAGTTGAGGGGCGGCTGACGATGACGCTCGCGATCGACTCGTCGGCCCTCGTCAAGCGCTACCTCCGCGAGCCAGGGCGCGAGCTCGTCCTCGAGGCGATGGACGCCGACCCCGTGTGGTGCGCCTCGGAGCTGGCGCGCACCGAGGCCCAGGTCGCGCTCCACCGCTCGGCGATCGGGCCGACCCAGCAGCGCGCGCTCTGGGCGGCGCTCCGCGAGGACTGGGACGCGTTCGTCGTCATCCCCGTCGACGCCCGCTGCCTCGCCCGCGCCGTCGAGATCGGCGCGGGGTACGGCGTGCGCACCGTCGACGCCATCCACCTCGCCGCCGCCGACCGGCTCCCCCGCCCCCTGCGGTACCTCACCTTCGACCGCCAGCAGATCCCGGCCGCGGCGTCGCTCGACATGGAGATCGTCTCGCCCTACGAGGGCTGAGCAGCGCGCCGCCGCGCCCGGCGCGGCACACTGAGGGCATGAGCGACACCCTGCATTGGTCCGACTCCCGCGCCGAGATCCACAAGGTGGTCGTCGGCCCGCTGGACAACAACGTCTTCGTCCTGCGCTGCAAGGAGACGGGCGAGTCGGTCCTCATCGACGCCGCGAACGAGCACGAGCTGCTGCTCGACCTGTGCGAGAAGCTGAACGTCCGCACCGTGCTCGAGACCCACGGCCACTGGGACCACATCCAGGCCGTGCCCGCCGTGCGCGACGCCGGGTACGAGGTCGGGGTCACCGCCGAGGACGCGGAGATGCTCGACAGCTACGACTACATCCTCGAGCCCGACAGCCAGATCCAGGTCGGACGGCTGCGCCTCCAGACGATCTTCACCCCTGGCCACACCCCGGGCTCGATGTGCTTCAAGCTCGTCGACGCACCCGTGCTCTTCAGCGGCGACACGCTCTTCCCCGGCGGGCCGGGCAACACCAGCTTCCCGGGTGGCGACTTCGACACCATCATCCGGTCGATCGACGAGCGCCTCTTCTCCGCACTCGACGCCGACACCATCGTCATGCCCGGCCACGGAGACGACACCACCATCGGCACCGAGCGACCCCACCTCCAGGAGTGGGTCGACCGTGGCTGGTGACGGCCGACCGCCGTCCGCCCTCCCCTCCCACGAACGCCCGATCGACCCCACGCCGGTCCGCACCGCCGACCTGCCCGCGACACCGGTCCGCGACCGGCGGATCCCCGCCGAGGCGTGGGACGAGGCGCCGGCCGCGCTGTTGAGCCTCGGCGACGACATCGGCTCGCCGCCGGTCACCTACATCCGCCGCATCGGGCGCTGGCTGCTCTGGCGGGCCGGCCCGGCGGCAAAGGCTCACGCCCGCTACCTCGCCCTCGACGTCGACGACCTCGGCCGCCGGCACACGTTCCGCCTCTTCCCCGACGGCACGGGTGAAGGCACCGGACCGAGCGGCACCACCCACCACCGCTTCCGCGCCTGGAAGGAAGACCTCC
>CAZAVX010000066.1:2794-15839 GCA_964488835.1 uncultured Iamiaceae bacterium
CGCCGTTTACCATCGGGCCTGCGGGCGCGCACAACCCGGAGGCTCCGATGAGACGTTCCTTGGTCGCCGTGCTCGCCGTCGTCGCCCTGCTGGGGCTGGCGACACCTCCCGTCGGGGCGAAGGGCGGTCCACCGAGGTCACTCTTCCCCGACGTCACGATCCACGACGCCGAGGCCGTCGAGGGCGACGGGGCGATCTCCTTCCAGGTCACCCTCGACCACCCCACCAAACGCCCGACCCACGTCTGGTACACCACCGTGCCCGGCACCGCCGAGCCGTTCCGCGACTACGTGCCGGTGAACGACCGCAAGGTGACGATCCCGAGCGGTGAGACCTCCGCGTCCCTCGAGGTCCGGCTCGTCGACGACCACGTGGTCGGCGGCAACCTCACCTTCGACGTGGTCATCAGGACCGCGCCACCGTTCATCGGTGGCCGCGACCGGGCCACCGGCACGATCCGCGACGACGACCGCTCCCTCCACGTCCTCCACATCAACGACCACCACTCCCACCTCGAGCCCGACGGCGGGTCGCTCGTCCTCGACGGCGTCCCGACACCGGTCGACCTCGGCGGGTTCCCGAGCGTCGTCGCCAAGTTCCGCGAGCTCGAGGCCGAGCTCGCCGGTGAGAACGTCGTGAAGGTCCACGCCGGCGACGCGATCACCGGCACGCTCTACTACTCGCTCTTCAAGGGTGAGGCCGACGCCGCCCTGATGAACGAGCTGTGCTTCGACGTGTTCGCCCTCGGCAACCACGAGTTCGACGACAGCGACGCCGGGCTCGCCAACTTCCTCGACCACCTCGCGCAGGGCGACTGCGACACCCCGGTGCTCGCCGCCAACGTCGTCCCCGAGGTCGGCACCCCGCTCGCCCCCACCGGGCCCGGCGACTACATCCAGCCCTACACGGTGATCGACCACGGCGACCTCGAGGTCGGCTACGTGGGCATCGACATCGCCTCCAAGACCCGCTTCTCCTCGAGCCCGCTGCCCACCACCCAGTTCCTCGATGAGCTGACCACCGCCCAGCAGTACATCGACGAGCTCACCGCGGCGGGCGTCGACCAGATCGTCCTCGTCACCCACTACACCTACGAGGGCGACCTCGCCCTCGCCGCCGGGCTCACCGGGGTGGACGTCATCGTCGGTGGCGACTCCCACACCCTGCTCGGCGAGCAACTCGCCGCCTTCGGCCTCTCGCCCGCCGGCCCCTACCCCACCCGCACCACCGATGCCGAGGGCAACCTCGTCTGCGTCGTGCAGGCGTGGCAGTACTCGTGGGTGGTCGGCCACCTCGAGGTCGTCTTCGACGGCGACGGCGACGTGGTGTCCTGCGACGGCACACCGCACGTGATCCTCGGCGACACGATCCCCGAGGGTCCGGCCCGCGACCTCGTCGACGCCACCCCCGAGCTGTCGATCGTGACCCCCGACCCCGCCGCCCAGGCGATCCTCGACACCTACGCCGGCGAGGTCGATGTGCTGAAGCAGACGGTGATCGGCGAGAGCACCGACTTCCTCTGCATCGAGCGCATCCCCGGCTTCCAGCGCTCGGCGAACCCCGACTGCTGGCCGCTCACCGCGGTGCACGGCGGCATCATCCAACAGCTCGTCACCGAGGGCTTCCGGGTCCGCAGCTTCGAGGCCGACATCGCCCTCCAGAACGCGGGCGGCGTGCGGGTCGAGCTGCCCGCCGGACCGATCACGATCGCCGACGCCTACGAGGTGCTCCCGTTCGCCAACACGATGGTGAACCTCGAGATGACCGGCGCGGAGATCAAGACCGTGCTCGAGGAGGCGGGCGACTACGTCGCCTCGAACCCCTCCGCCAACAGCGGGGCCTACCCCTACGGGGCCGGCATCCGCTGGGACGCGAACATGAGCGCCCCCACCGGTGAGCGGTTCACCAACATCGAGGTCCGCCGCAAGGGCGAGACCGAGTGGAGCCCGCTCGACCCCGACGCCACCTACGTCGTCGTGACGAACAGCTTCCTCGCCACCGGCGGCGACGGCTGGTTCACCTTCGCCGACGTCGTGGCGAGCGGCCGGTCGACCGACACATTCATCGACTACGCCCAGGGGTTCATCGACTACATCGTCCTCGACCGAGGTGGCGTCGTCGGTGCCCTGCCCACCGAGGCGTACTCCACCCAGTCGTTCACCGGGTTCCCGTGAACCCGTAGAAGCAGAGCGTTCCCCTGAACCCGGTTCCGGCAGCCTCACGAGTTTGCACTACGGCGGTAGTGCTAATTCGTGCGGCTGCCTAGAATCGGGGAGATGAGCGCCCCCCTCTTCGAGATCGACGACCTCCACGTCGAGGCCGATGGCAACGAGATCCTCCGCGGCGTCGACCTCGTGGTCGGCACCGGCGAGGTGCACGCCCTCATGGGCCCCAACGGCTCGGGCAAGTCCACCCTCGCCAACGTGCTGCTCGGCAGCCCCGACTACGAGATCACGAAGGGCACGGTGCGCTTCAAGGGTGACGACATCACCGAGTGGTCGCCCGACGTGCGCGGCAAGGCGGGCATCTTCCTCGCCTTCCAGTACCCCCAGGAGATCGCCGGCGTCTCGGTCATCAACTTCCTCCGCCAGGCGCTCTCGGCCCGCAAGGGCATCGACCTGTCGGTGCTCGAGCTGCGACTGGCGATCATGGAGTGGATGGAGCGGCTCGACATGGATCCCTCCTTCGCCGACCGCTACCTCAACGAGGGCTTCTCGGGTGGCGAGAAGAAGCGCAACGAGATCCTCCAGATGGCCATCCTCGAACCCGAGATGGCCATCCTCGACGAAACCGACTCCGGCCTCGACATCGACGCCCTGAAGGTCGTCGCCAAGGGGGTCCAGGAGGTGCGCTCGGACCGGCCCGATCTCGGCGTGCTCGCCATCACGCACTACCAGCGCCTCCTCGACCACCTCGCCCCCGACCGGGTGCACATCCTCATCGACGGCCGCATCGTCGAATCCGGCGGACCCGAGCTGGCCCAGCGTCTCGAGGCCGAGGGCTACGAGGCGTTCCGGTGACCGACGCCCCCACCCTCGACGTCGCCAAGATCCGCGCCGACTTCCCCATCCTCGACCGCGAGGTGAACGGGCACCGCCTCGTCTACCTCGACTCGGCCGCCTCCTCCCAGAAGCCCCGTCAGGTGGTCGAGGCCATGGACCGGTACTACGAGACCACCCACGCCAACGTGCACCGGGGCGTCTACCAGATCGCCGCCGACGCCACCCACGCCTTCGAGGAGGCCCGGGCCAAGACCGCCAGGTTCCTCGGCGCCTCGGACCCCGAAGAGATCGTCTTCACGAAGAACGTCACCGAGGCGCTCAACCTCGTCGCCCACTCGTGGGGGCGGGCGAACCTGCGCGAGGGCGACGCCGTGCTCCTCACCGAGATGGAGCACCACGCGAACATCGTGCCGTGGCTCCAGCTCCAGCAGGAGCGGGGCATCGAGCTGCGCTACCTCCCCGTGGCCGACGACCACACCCTCGACCTCACCGACCTCGACCGTCTCATCGACGGCGTGAAGCTCGTCGGGGTCACCGCGATGAGCAACGTGCTCGGCACCATCCCGCCCCTCGACCGCATCGTCACCGCCGCCCGGTCGGCCGGCGCGCTCGTCCTCGTCGACGGCGCGCAGTGGACCCCCCACCTCCCCACCGACGTCGCCGCCCTCGACTGCGACTTCTTCGGCTTCACCGGCCACAAGATGCTCGGCCCCACCGGCATCGGCGGCCTGTGGGCCCGCCGCGAGATCCTCGAGGCGATGCCCCCGTTCCTCGGTGGCGGCGAGATGATCCGCGACGTCCGCCTCGACGGCTTCACCCCCAACGAGGTGCCGTGGCGCTTCGAGGCCGGCACCCCGCCCATCGCGGAGGCCATCGGTCTCGGCGCGGCCATCGACTACCTCGAGGCGCTCGGCATGGACGCCGTCCGCCGCCACGAGGTCGAGCTCACGAGCTACTTCATGCGCACGCTGTCCGAGCGCTTCGGCGACGACCTCACCATCCACGGACCGTCCGAACCCGCCGAGCGGGGCGGCGTCCTGTCCTTCGCGTTCCGCGACCTGCACCCCCACGACATCTCCCAGGTGCTCGACCAGGAGGGCGTGTGCGTGCGGGCCGGACATCATTGCGCCAAGCCGCTCATGCGTAGGATGGGAGTCGGCGCCACTGCCCGCGCCTCGCTCTACCTCTACAACGACGAAGCCGACGTCGACGCCCTGGGCGACGCCCTCGAGTCGGCCTCCGACTTCTTCGACTTCTAGCCCCCGACCCGCTGGAACGCCCATGCCCGGTCTCGAAGACCTCTACCGCGAGATCATCCTCGACCACTACCGCAACCCCCGCAACCGGGGTGAGCTCGAGTCGCCGCCGGCGCACCGAGCCGAGGGGTTCAACCCCCTCTGCGGCGACGAGATCATCGTCACCCTCCTCACCGAGGGCGACACCGTCGCCGACATTCGCATCGGTGGTCAGGGCTGTTCCATCAGCCAGAGCTCGGCGTCGATGATGTCGGCCGCGGTGAAGGGCAAGACCGTCGCCGAGGCCCGCGAGCTCATCAAGGCGTTCAAGGCGATGATGTCGATCCACGAGGCCGAGCTCGACACCGAGGGCGGCGAGGAGTTCGACGAGACCTCCGGCGTGCCCGACCCTGCCGTGAAGCTCGGCGACCTCGAGGCGCTGCGCGGCGTCGTGAAGTTCCCCGTGCGCATCAAGTGCGCCACCCTGTCCTGGAACACCCTCGCGAACGCCCTCGACGAGGTCGGCTGACCCAGCCTTCCCGTCGTCCCCGTCAGGGGCTGGCGTTGCCGTGGAACACGAAGTCGCGGCCCCCGTCGATGTCGGTGAGCATCAGCTCGACCATCACCGGCGTGAAGGGTTCGAGGCGCCGCAGGTGGTAGTCGAGCACCTCGGTGTCGGCGTAGAGCGGCACCTCGGAGCTGTCGACCCAGCTCGTGCTGAAGTCGTCGAGGTCCTGCACGAGCATCGTCGGCACGAAGAGGTCGCCGTCGACGTAGTGGATCTCCGCGACGATGCCCGAATCGTTGTACACGAAGAACGCCTCGGTGGTGACCTGACCGTTCTCGACGCCGAGCGCGAGGACCGCGTTCACCGACTCGGGACCCCGGTGGTAGGTGATCGGCACGACGATGCTACGGATCTGACCCGAGGCATCGCGGTGGATCTGTGAGTAGGCCGGCGCCTCGTCGACGCCGTCGTCGATGACGAGGTAGCGCCAGTCGTAGTCGGCCCGCACCGTGTCGCCGTCGATGGTGGCCGCGCTCTCGCCGAAGAACGCGACGAGGTTGGTGTCGGAGAGGTCGACCTGACCCCAGAACAGCTTCGCCGCGGCGATGTTGATCCCGGTCCCGGCGACCACGTCGGCGGTCAGTCCGAGGTGATCGTTCGTGTACTCGACATCGGCGTCCTCGAGGTAGCGGTCCTCGTCGAGGAACGCGGGGAGGGCGGAGGACGGGATGTTCTCGGCGCCGGTGTAGTAGGCGCGGAGGAAGTCGAGCCACGGTCCGATGCGCTCGACACGTTCGTAGCCCGGGCGACCGAGGTCCTGCACCGGCGGGAAGTAGACGGCGATCCCCGTGGAGGCGGCCATCGAGGTGTCGCTCACCGCGACGAGCACCAGCTCGTCGACCGCCGCGTGCAGCTGCGCCCCCGGCTCGGCGAGCGCGTCGATCTGCCCGACGAGTCGGCCGAGGTGCCCGAGATCGACCATGTAGGAGTCGTAGCGGGGATCGGGGTGCCGACCGAACCCGAGGCTCTGGTTGCGGCGGGCACCGAGCCGCCCCACCACTCCTGCGGCGTCGGCGTCGACCGCGGCGGTGAGCGAGACGAACGCCTCCTCCAGTACGTCGAGGCGCCCGAGGTCGACGAGCGAGAGGGTGATGCCCGAGGTGCGCTGCTCGACCGACTGGGCCACGAACCCGTCTGCCACCGCCTGAGCGAGCTCGCGGGTGGACGCCGAGCCGGACGGAGCCGAGAGCGCCGACCAGTTCCAGCCGTGACCCGGCTCGAGCTCTTCGGAGGCGAGGAGCGTGTGGGCGACCGGGGCGAGGTTGGCCGCCACCTCGTAGGTGGCCATCAGGCACGCGTCGAAGCCGACGATGTCGAGGCGTTCGACGCCCGAGCGCTCGAGGCCGTCGGCGATGGCGTCGCGAATGCCGACGAGGTCGAGCAGGGTGCCGCCCGAGGTCTCGTCGACGGCGGCGCCGGGCCAGGAGGCACCGTGGTTCCAGATGACGAGCCCGTTGCGCTCGGAACCGTACGTGGAGAGACCGTCGGCGACGAAGTCGGCGAGCACCGCGGGGTCGCCCGTGTCGAGCTCACCCGGCGTGCCGACGACCTCCATCTCGCCGTCGACGATGTGGAGCAGTCGGGTGTCGTGGAAGTCGCCGAGCTCGCCCGCCGGGGCCGACGTGTAGCCGGGATGGCGGTCGATCAGCACGACGATCTCGACGCCCCGGGCGTCGGACATCTCGGCGAGGTCCTCGAGCGCGAAGGGCTCGAGGTCGTTGTCGGCGGCCATGTAGACGAGCATCGTCCACTCGCCCGGCTCGTCGACGTCGTACCCGACCTCGACCGGGTCGTCCGATGTCGCCGTGGTGTTCGTGGTGGAGGTGAGTCCCCCGAGGAACCCACCGCCTCCCTCGGCTCGGGAGCCCGAGTCGGAGGTGCAGGCGGCGAGGAGCGTCAGCGGCGCGAGGGCGAGCGCGAGGAGACGGAGGGCGCGGGAGCGGCGGTGCACGAGTTCGTTCCTGTCCGGAGGAGGGCGGTCAGATTCCGACGGCGTCGCGCCAGGCGACGGCCCAGTCGTAGCCGAGACCCCACTCGACACTGCAGTAGAGGTTCGTCTGGATCCGGTCGCCACACGTGGCGCCGTAGAGCTGACTGGCCTCGCCGAGCGCGTAGTCGAAGAGGGCGTCGCACGCGTTCATCGAGCCGCGGCCACAGGCGTTGACGAGCGCCTCCTCGAGGTCGGAGGCCACCGAGCCGGTGTAGGGCCCGCCGGCGGGGACGTAGCTGTGGGTGCTGGCGCTCGGGAGCTCGACGCAGTAGCGGTCGGCCTCGGGGAGCTCGCCGGCACAGGTGGCGCCGAACTGCTCGGCGTCGCTGCCGGGGGCGGCGTCGATGTACATCGTGTCGCAGGCGGCCATGTCGCCCGAGGCGCACGCATCGAACAGCAGCCACCCGAGCTCGATGTCGACGAGTTCGGTGCCGTAGAAGGCGACGACCTCGGCGTCGCCCTCCTCGGGAGCCTCCGGCGGTGGGGCGTCGGAGTCGAAATCGTGCTCGCCGGTGCCGAACAGGCCGCTGCCGGGGGCGCCGGTGCCGCTGTCGTCGAACAGCCCGCCCGACCCGCTCGTGGTCGTGGTGGTCTCGGCCTCGGTGGTGGAGGTCGTCGTGGTCTCCGCCTCGGTGGTGGTCGTGGTGAGTGCCGACTGCCAGCCCGATCCGCCCGACGAACCGCCGGAGTCGTCGTCGCCGCAGCCCGCGGCGAGCACGACGAGCGCGGCGAGGAGCGCGCCCGTGAGGCGGCGGGACGAACGGAAAGTCACGAGGGTCCTCCAGGGTGGTGCGTACGCCCGGACCGGCCTGGTCGCCTGGGCGGTCGGCCCGAGCGGCGAGCCGACGACGATGCTCGGAATCGGCCGGACGAACCCCGGGATGAGGTCCGGGGACGAAGACCAGGAGCGAGCGTACTATCCCTAGGCCAGCGGATCGGCGAAGGGGTCGTCGAGCCGGTCGATGCCCGACCCCGACGACGCGACCGCCTCGGCCTCGTCGTCACCGACGTACGCGGCGTAGCCGGTGGACTCCAGCTCGGTGGCGAGCTCGGGGCCGCCCTCGGCGACGAACCGACCCTTCACGAGGATGTGCACCCGGTCGGGCTTCAGCTCGTGGAGCAGGCGGCTGTAGTGGGTGATGGCGAGCACGCCGAGGGCGTCCTCGTTGGTGGCCGCCTCGATGCGACGGCTCACCGCGGCGAGGGCGTCGACGTCGAGCCCGGAGTCGAGCTCGTCGAGGATCGCGATCTTCGGCCGGAGCACGCCGAGCTGGAGGGTCTCGTTGCGCTTCTTCTCGCCGCCGGAGAGGTCGACGTTGAGCGGACGGGTGAGGAACCGCTCGTCGAAGCCGATGCGGTCGGCCTCGGCGCTCATCGCTCGGCGCACCTCGGCGGTGGGCCGACCCGCGGCGACGAACGACTCGACGAGCATGTCCTCGAGCGAGACGCCCGGCACCTCGGTGGGGTACTGCATGGCGAGGAAGAGGCCGGCCTGGGCGCGCTTCCACGCCGGGAGGGCGAGCAGGTCGACGCCGTCGAGGGTGACGGTGCCGGCGGTGACCTCGTAGCCGGGGCGGCCGGCGAGCACGTGGGAGAGGGTGGACTTGCCGGAGCCGTTGGGGCCCATGACGGCGTGCACCTCGCCCGAGCGGACGACGAGGTCGATGCCCCGGAGGATCTCGTTGCCGCCGACCGATGCCCGGAGGCCCTCGATGCGCAGCTCGTGGGCCGTGGTCACGAGGAGACCTCCAGGTAGACGTCGCCGTCGGCGACCTTCACGTCGTAGACGGGGGTGGGCTTGGTGGCGGGCAGGCTGGTGGGCTCGCCGGTGACGAGCGAGAAGGCGCTGCCGTGCTTCCAGCACTCGAGGGTCTTCTGCGAGGGATCGACCTCGCCCTCGGAGAGGCTGATGTCCTGGTGGGTGCACCGGTCGCCGATGGCGTAGACGTCGTCGTCGATGCGCACGAGGGCGACCGCCACGCCGTCGACCTCGACGCGACGGGCGCTGTTCGGTTCGAGCTCGTCGAGCCGGCAGATGCGGATGCTCACTGGTTCGCCTCCCCGGCCAGTTCGTGGGCGCTCAGCGCGTCGACGATGCGGGCCCGGATGGCCGCTTCGGCGGCGGGCACCGGCAGGTCGTCGATGACCTCGTCGAAGAAGCCGCCGACGATGAGTCGCTCGGCGACCTCGGGCGGCACCCCGCGGCTCTCGAGGTAGAACTGCTGCTCCTCGTCGATGGGACCCACCGTGCTCGCGTGGCTGCACCGCACGTCGTTGTTCTCGATCTCGAGGTTCGGCACCGACTCGGCCCACGCGTCGGGCGAGAGCTTCACGTTGCGGTTCGTCTGGAAGGCGTTGGTGCCCCGGGCGTCGGGCCGCACGCGGATCATGCCGGTGTAGACCGAGCGGGACGAGTCGTCGACCGCACCCTTGAAGAGCAGGTTCGAGGTGGTGTCGGGTGCGGCGTGGTCCTGGAAGGTGCGGAAGTCGAGGGTCTGGGTGCCGGTGCCGAAGTAGACGGCGAGCAGGTCGCCGGTGGACCCGCGGCCCTCGAGGCGGCAGTTGGTGCGGACCCGGGCGTAGTCGCCGCCGAACGCCGCGGTGAACGAGCGGAGCACGGCCTGGTCGGCCACCCGCGACACCTGGGTGCCGATCTGCCAGCTGCGCCGGCCGAGCACCTGGAGCGTGCAGTAGCGGAGGCGTCCGGCGCCGGCGACGTGCAGCTCGGTGCGGGGCACGGTGAGGATCTCGACATCGTCGGGCGAGCCGGTCCAGTCGAGCACCTGCACCTCGGCGTCGGCGCCGACGTCGACGACGAGACGCGGGACGACGAGCAGCCCGTCGCGGTCGACCCACTGGACGACGACCACCGGCTGGTCGACGGCCACGCCTGCTGGCACCGAGACGACGACCGGGTCGGCGCTGAAGGCCTCGTTGAGCTGGCCGAACACGTCGTCGGCGGGCACCGCGTCGAGGGTGCTGGCATCGAGTCCGAGATCGGCGACCGAGCCGATGCGCACGCCCTTGCCGGCCCACGTCTCGTCGAGCTCGGTGTGCACGACGTGGCCGTCGTGGACGACGACGAGACCGGCGCGCTCGGGCACGGTGCCGAGGAAGCCCTCGACGACGAGGGGGAGCTCGCTGCTCGGGCGCGGGGCGCCGAGGGTGAAGCGGTCGAGGTCGAGCTCGCCGATGCGGCTGTAGCGCCACACCTCCTCGTCGGGGGTGGGCAGGTCGGCGGACGCGAACCGTTCGGCGGCCGCCACGCGCCGGGCGCGCAGCCAGTCGGGGCCGGCGAGCTCGGCGGCGCGTTCTGGGGTCAGGGTGCTCAGAGGATCACGCTCCTGGATCAGGACCTGCGGTTGCGGCGGAAGACCCGCTTCCAGAGGGGGCGGGCGGCCCGTTCGGCTTCGAGCTCGGCGACGATGTCGGGACCGGCCGCGTTGACGATGTGCTGGGCCTCGGCGAGGAGCGCGGCGATCGACTCGTCGTCGCCGAGGCGGTCGGGGGCTCGGGGGGTGGGTGGGGTGACGAGGGTGCCGTAACGCCAGTCGACGTCGGCGAGGCGGGGGGCGTACTTCGGGCAGTCGTCGGGGCACCGCCACGGGGCCTCGGGCGCGAGGTTGAGGTCGCACTTCCGCACGGTGTCACCGGTGGGATAGGTGCGGGACTCGAAGTACTTGCAGTCCTGGCGCATCGGCATGGCGGACCTCGCGAGGGTTGGTGCCCGCGCCGGCCTCAGCCGACCGAGCCCTCCATCTGCAGCTCGATGAGCCGGCTCCACTCGACGGCGTACTCCATGGGCAGCGTGCGGGTGACCGGCTCGACGAAGCCGTTGACGATCATGCCCATCGCCTGCTCCTCGGAGAGGCCGCGGCTCATCAGGTAGAAGAGCTGCTCGTCGGCGACGCGGGAGACCGTGGCCTCGTGACCGATGACGGCGTCCTTCGAGCCCACCTCCATGTAGGGGTAGGTGTCGGAGATCGACGACTCGTCGAGGATGAGGGCGTCGCACTGGACGTAGCTCTTCGAGCCGTAGGCGTCGTCCTCGACCCGGACCAGACCGCGGTAGCTCGTGCGGCCGCCGTCCTTGGAGATCGACTTCGAGACGACCTTCGAGGTGGTCTCGGGGGCGGCGTGGACCATCTTGGCCCCGGCGTCCTGGTGCTGGCCCGCGCCGGCGTAGGCGACCGAGAGCACCTCCCCCGAGGCCTTGGGACCGACCATGTAGACGGCCGGGTACTTCATGGTGAGGCGGCTGCCGATATTGCCGTCGATCCACTCCATGTGGCCCTCGGCCTCGACCCGCGCCCGCTTGGTGACGAGGTTGAAGACGTTGTTCGACCAGTTCTGGATCGTGGTGTAGGTGACCCGGGCCGACGGCTTCACGATGATCTCGACCACCGCCGAGTGCAGCGAGTCGGTGGTGTACACGGGCGCCGAGCAGCCCTCGATGTAGTGCACCTTCGAGCCCTCGTCGGCGATGATCAGCGTCCGCTCGAACTGGCCCATGTTCTCCGCGTTGATGCGGAAGTAGGCCTGCAGCGGCATCGACACCTCGACACCGGGCGGCACGTAGATGAACGAGCCGCCCGACCACACGGCGGTGTTGAGCGCGGCGAACTTGTTGTCGTTCTTCGGGATGACCGTGCCGAAGTAGGCGCGCACGATCTCGGGGTGCTCGCGCAGGGCGGTGTCCATGTCGGTGAAGATGACACCCTGGGCCTCGAGGTCCTCGCGGTTGCGGTGGTAGACGACCTCGGAGTTGTGGACCACGAATCCCTCGGCAACGAAGTTGTGGTGGCCGGCGACCTCGATGTCGTAGGTGAGCTCGATCCCGGCATGCTCGATCGACTCCACCCGCACGAATCCGAGCATCTCGCTCGTGTGGGTCCGGAACGATGTGCCCTTGGCCGAGCGGTAGGTGTGGCAGTAGGACCGCGCGTTCAGCCGCTCGGTCCGACGCACCGACCGGCACGCGAGGCGGTCGAATCGGCCGGAGAGGCGGAGGTGGTAGGCGGTGAGGGTGCGGTCCCGGTCGAACGGGTGCCGGTTCGTCACCTCGATGACCGACGAACTCCCGATCCCGCACAGATGGACGAGCTCGCGGATGTCCTCGAGCAGCGCCCTGTTGGCGCTCGTGAACACTGCGTCCTTGGAGGTCGGATGGTCGCGGACGTAACCGTCGGCGTCGAGGTACCCACCGAGCAGGGCCAACCGCTGCGAGCGCGGCAACCCGAACACCCAGTCGGGGAGCCGCTTCGTGTGCGCGGTACCGCCGAACCCGTTGAGGCTGAGGAAGTCGGCGAGCGCCGCGGTACCCCGAGCCGTGAGCCGCTGGCGATCGCCGGCCAGCGCGAACTCGACACCGAAAAACTCGCGGCCGACCCGGATGATCTCGTCGACGAGAGCCTCGTCGGACGCGTCGACGGCGATCTCGACCGAGACACAGCCGGACCTGTCGTGGAGGTAGCCATCACCGAGGTACACCCCGAGGAACCACATCACATCGTCGGAGGTCTGGCGGGGCAACCTCTCGACACCATCGCGCTCGGGGAGCATCAGCTCGGCAGCGCTGCCGATGTCGGGGAGATCGGTCGCGACCGCGACGAGGTCCCCGACCTCCAACTCGTCGGCCCGGATCCAGCGCGTGCGGTACCGCGCGCGCTCCCGCCCCTCGCGGCGCTCGTCGCGGAGCACCAGGAACGGGTGGTTGCCCGACGCGCCCACGACCCGGTTGCCGGCACGGATCTCCAGGATGTCCTTTTCCCCGGAGCACGCCGCGCCAACGACGGTGGCAGCGACGATCTGCTTGGTCGACTCGTCGAGGGAGTACACCGTGGTTCCGGGCTCGACCGACTTGATCGGCACCATGCCTGCTGCGGTCCACACCTTCGTCGACCCGCGGAGACACTCGTACTGCGCGGTGACGCCGGCGAGGTACTTGCGCTCGGCCTCGGGGATGCCCAGCTTCTCGTAGGTCTGCTTCACCGACTCGGGGAGCTCCTCCCACGCGTCGACCTGCTTCTCGGTGGGCTTGATGTAGTAGTAGATGTCGTCGAAGTAGATCTCCGACATGTCGCCACCCCAGTTCGGCATGGGGCGACGCTTGAAGTGCTCGTAGGACTTGAGGCGGTTGTCGCGCATCCAGTCCGGCTCACCCTTCATCCACGACATCTCGCGGATGATGTCCTCGGTGAGGCCCTTCTTGGGCTTGAACACGTAGTCCTCGGCGTCGCTCCAACCGAGC
>CAZAVX010000067.1:0-15838 GCA_964488835.1 uncultured Iamiaceae bacterium
CCTACCCGCAGGTCACCACGCTGGTGAACCGCATCGACTGGCTCGGCAGCTTCGCGAACGAGGTGCCGTTCATCCTCGCCGCCGAGCGGCTGATGGAGGTCGAGGCGCCGCCGCGGGCCCAGTGGATCCGCACCGTGCTGTTCGAGATGAGCCGCATCGCGAACATCACGCTGTTCCTCGGCGACATGGCGCTCCAGCTCGGCGCGCAGACCCCCGCGTTCTACGCCTTCCGCGACCGCGAGTTCGTCCTCAACCTCATCGAGGGCGCCACCGGCGGGCGCTTCCACCCCAACTTCGACCGCATCGGCGGCCTGAAGGACGACCTGCCGAAGGGCTGGATCGCCGAGGCGAAGACCGCGATGGAGAAGGTGCGCGAGTTCTGCGACATCTTCGACACCCTCATCGCCGGCAACGAGATCTTCGAGGCCCGCACCCGCGGCATCGGCGTCATCCCCGCCGAGGTCGGCCTCGCCTACGGCCTGTCCGGCGCGAACATCCGCGCGAGCGGCGTCGACTGGGACCTCCGCCGCGACGAGCCGGTCGGTCTCGCCTGGAACGAGGTCGACTGGAAGGTGTGGACCCACCCCGACGGCGACTCCTTCGCCCGGCTGTGGGTGCGCCTCCAGGAGGTGCGTGAGTCCACGCTCATCATCGACCAGCTCCTCGACGGGCTGCCGTCGGGCCCGATCATGGCGAAGGTGCCCCGCATCATCAAGGTGCCCGCCGGCGAGGCCTGGGTCTCCACCGAGAACCCGCTCGGCGAGATGGGCTACTACGTCGTGTCGAAGGGCGACCTCAACCCCTTCCGGGTGAAGATCCGCTCGGCGTCGTTCAACAACATCTCGATCCTGCCCTGGGTCCTGAAGGGCGTCTACGTTCCCGACATCGTCACGATCCTCGCCAGCCTCTACTTCATCCTCGGAGACATCGACCGGTGACCGACCTCGCGCTCGCAATCGAGCTCGCCTACTGGCAGGAGACGGCGATCAAGGTCGGCATCGTCGCCGCGCTGGTGCCGACGTCGGCGCTCATCCTCGGCTATGTCTTCCTCCTGAAGATGATGAGCTTCATGCAGAGCCGGCTCGGGCCGATGGAGGCGGGCCCCTTCGGCCTGCTCCAGCTCATCGCCGACGGCGTGAAGTTCCTCCAGAAGGAGGACGTCTTCCCCGAGAAGGCCGACCGGTTCGTCTTCGCGATCGCCCCCATCGTCGTCCTGATCTCGACCTGCCTGCTCTACGTCTTCATCCCGGTCGGCCCCGACCTCGTCGGCGAGCCGGTCCAGGCGGGCGTGTTCCTCGCCCTCGCCGTCTCGTCGATCTCGGTCATCGGCATCCTCATGGCGGGCTGGGCGTCGGCGAACAAGTACGCCCTCATCGGTGGTCTGCGGGCGGCGGGCCAGCTCATCGCCTACGAGCTGCCGCTGGTGCTCGCCGTCGTCGGCGTCGTCATCCAGGCCGGCACGCTGAACCTCCAGGGCATCGTCGCCGCCCAGGCCGAGGGCGAGATCTTCGGGTGGGGCGGCATCGGCAACCCGTTCATCATCACCCAGTTCGTCGGGTTCCTCGTCTTCCTCGTCGCGGTGCAGGCCGAGCTCACCCAGACCCCGTTCGACATGCCGGTCGCCGAGTCCGAGATCGTCGGCGGCTACCAGGTCGAGTACACGGGCTTCCGCTTCCTCACCTTCTTCATCGGCGAGTTCGGCACCGCGTTCGCCTTCGCCGGCTTGGCGTCGGTGCTGTTCCTCGGCGGCTGGTGGGTGCCGGGCTTCGACCTCGACTCGAACTCGCTGAACATCCTCGGTCCGATCGTGATGTTCGCGAAGATCATGTTCGTGTCGTTCCTCGTCTTCTGGTTCCGCTTCACCTACCCGCGGTTCCGTGAGGATCAGCTCCAGTCGTTGGCGTGGAAGGTGCTCATCCCCGTCTCGCTGGCCAACATCGTGGCCACCGGCGTGCTGAAGGTGGTGTTCTGATGTCGCTCGTTCCGGGCGTCGTGAAGGGTCTGGGCGTCACGTTCAAGACGATGCTCCAGCCCAACGTCACGGTGCAGTATCCCCACGAGAAGGAAGCGCCGCCCACCCGCGCGCGAGGGGTCATCGCGCTCCACGAGGACAACTGCACCGCCTGCATGCTCTGTGCCCGCGAGTGCCCCGACTGGTGCATCTACATCGAGGGCCACAAGTACCTCGCACCTCCGCGGCGCGAGGGTGGCAAGCCCCGCCAGAAGAACGCGCTCGACCGCTTCGACATCGACTTCGCCCTCTGCATGTACTGCGGCATCTGCGTCGAGGTGTGCCCCTTCGATGCGCTGTTCTGGAGCCCGGAGTTCGAGTACTCGGAGCCGAGGATCGCCGATCTCCTCCACGACAAGACGATGCTCGGGCACTGGATGACCACCGTTCCCGAGTTCGAGCCCTACGAGGCCGGAGCCGAGGTGAAGGTCAAGAAGGTGCCCGCCTACGAGCCCAAGAAGGTCGAGCGGTAGATGGATTCGATCTGGGGCGACAACGTCGCACAGAACATCGCCTTCTACGTCATCGCGATCCCGATGGTGTTCGCGGCGCTCAAGGTGGTCACGAGCAAGAACGTCGTGCACGCCGCCCTCTACCTGGTGGTGGTGCTCGCCGGCATCTCCGCGCAGTTCATCCTGCTCGGTGCCGAGTTCATCGCCGCCACCCAGCTGCTCGTCTACGTCGGCGCCATCATCGTGCTGTTCCTCTTCGGCATCATGCTCACCCGGGCCCAGCTCGGGCGCGACGCCGAGGTCGACAACGCCCCCTCGCAACGAGCGGCGGGTGCCCTCGTCGCCGTCGTCCTGCTCTCGCTGATGGGCTACGCGATCTACGACGCGTTCCACGAGGTCGAGCT
This sequence comes from uncultured Iamiaceae bacterium, assembly GCA_964488835.1. GTDB lineage: Bacteria > Actinomycetota > Acidimicrobiia > Acidimicrobiales > SKKL01 > SKKL01. The sequence goes on from CAZAVX010000067.1 coordinate 2,868, forward strand.
GCCCGCCGAACGGGTGCAGTCGATCCCCGCAGTGGCCGACTCGATCTTCTCCACCTACCTGGTCCCGTTCGAGGCGATCTCGGTGCTGCTCCTCGCCGCCCTCATCGGCGCCATCGTCCTGGCGAGGAGGGACTGACCGATGCTCCTCACGAACTTCCTGATGCTGTCGGCGATCCTGTTCTGCACCGGGGTCTACGGCGTGCTCGCCCGCAAGAACGCGGTGATGGTGCTGATGTCCATCGAGCTGATCCTCAACGCGGTGAACATCAACCTCGTCGCCTTCGGCGTCATCACCGGCACCATCGCCGGCCACGTGTTCGGCCTCTTCGTCATCGCCGTGGCGGCGGCCGAGGTCGGGGTGGGCCTGGCCCTCGTGCTGTTGATCTACCGCAACCGCACGAGCATCGACCTCGACGAACTCGACCTGATGAAGGGGTGAGCTGATGTTCTTCCTCGAGAACGCCTGGATCATCCCTGCCATCCCGGCCGCGTCGTTCCTGCTGATCCTCTTCTTCGGCAAGCGTCTGCCGAAGAAGGGCTCCGAGCTCGGCATCGTGGCCGTCGCCGCCACGTTCGTGCTCTCCTGCCTCGCCGGCCTCGCCTGGATCGACCGGGTCGACAATCCGAGCCCGGTCGACGCCGACCACGCCGCGGGCGTCGTACTCGCCGCCGCGGAGGAGGGTGCCCACCACGGCACCGACGCCGTCGTCCGCACCTGGACCTGGTGGCAGAGCGGTGGCGTCGAGTTCAGCGTCGGCACGATGGTCGACGGCGCGACGGTGATGATGCTCTTCGTCGTGTCGCTCGTCTCGCTGCTCGTGCACATCTACAGCACCGAGTACGTGAAGGGCGACCGGCGCTACACCCACTTCTTCGCCTTCCTCAGCCTCTTCACCGCGTCGATGATGACCCTGGTCATGTCGGAGAACACGCTCCAGCTCATCACCGCGTGGGAGCTCGTCGGCGTGTGCTCGTTCGCCCTGATCGGCCACTGGTGGGAGGAGAAGAACAACTCCGACGCCGCACTGAAGGCGTTCCTCACCAACCGCGTCGGCGACGTCGGCCTCCTCGTCGGCATGGCGATCCTCTTCTTCGCCGCCGGGGGCACGTTCAACATCATCGAGATCAACGCCGCGGCGCTGAGCGGCGACGTCGGCCACCTCTCGCTGCTCGTCGCCTCGTGTGCGCTCATCGCCGCGGTCATGTCGAAGTCGGGCCAGTTCTTCCTCCACACCTGGCTCCCCGACGCCATGGCCGGCCCCACGCCCGTGTCCGCCCTCATCCACGCCGCCACCATGGTCGTCGCCGGCGTGTTCATGGTGGCCCGCATGTACGGCGTGTTCTGGGAGGGCATGTCGATCCCGGGCGCGAACCTCAACCTGCTCGCCCTCGTCGGCGGCGTCACCACCCTCGTCGGTGGATCGCTCGCCTTCGTGCAGCGCGACATCAAGAAGGTGCTCGCCTACTCGACGATCTCCCAGCTCGGGTTCATGGTGCTGGCCCTCGGCGTGGGGGCGTGGACGGCGGCGCTGTTCCACCTCTTCACCCACGCGTTCTTCAAGGCGTGCCTCTTCCTCGGCGCCGGCTCGGTGAGCCACGCCTGCCACCACAGCTTCGACATGGTGTCGGACATGGGTGGTCTGCGGAAGTACATGCCGCACACCTACAAGACGTTCCTCATCGGATCCATCGCCCTCGCCGGCCTCCCGCCCCTCGCCGGCTTCTGGTCGAAGGACGAGATCCTCGCCGGTGCCTCACAGCTCGGTGGCGGCGGCAACGGCTACCCGATCGTGCTCGCGATGGGCATGCTCACCGCCTTCCTCACCGCCGCCTACACCACCCGCATGGTGTACCTCACCTTCTTCGGCGAGTACCGCGGCCACGGCGAGCCGCACGAGTCGCCGAAGACCATCACCGTGCCGCTGTGGATCCTGGCCGGCCTCGCCGTCGTCGCCGGTGCGGCGAACCTGCCGAGCAAGCTCGTCCCCGACAGCATCGCCTACCGCTTCGAGCACTACGTCGAGCCGGTGGCCGCCTACTTCCCGAGCGACATCGTCCACCCCGAGTTCCAGTGGGGCTTCGCCATCATCGCCACCCTCGTCGCCGCGGCGGGTGTCGCGGTGTCCTACGTCTACTGGTTCCAGGGGCGGTTCCACGGCCTCACCGAGCGCAACGCGCTCGCAGCCTTCGGCTACCGCGTGCTCGAGAACAAGTACTACCTCGACGTCCTCTACACCGACATCATCGTCGGCGCCATCAAGGGGCCCATCGCCCGGGCCTCCAACTGGATCAACCAGCAGGTCATCGACGGCGTCGTCAACACCGTCGGCGAGAAGTCGGCCGAGGCCGGACGCCTCGTCTACCGCCACCTCGACCAGCAGGTCGTCGACGGTGCGGTCCACCTCGGCGCCACCGCCTCGAGCGAGGCCGGCGGGCTGCTGCGCCTCGTCCAGACCGGCAAGATCCGCCAGTACGCCACCCTCTTCTTCGCCGCCGCCACCATCCTGGCGGGCGTGCTCGTCGTCATCGTCTAGTTCGCAGGACCACACGGAGCCCAAGGAACCACCATGACCGAATTCCTCGATGACTGGGGCCTCACCCTCGCCATCTTCCTGCCCGTGGCAGGTGCGGCGATCATGGCCCTCATCCCGAAGGCCGAGGAGCAGCTCCACAAGATCGTGGCCCTGCTCACCACCCTCGCCGTGGCCGGTCTCGGGGTGGCGCTGGTGGCCGAGTTCGACTTCGGGCGTTCCGACGAGCTGCAGTTCGTCGTCGACAAGTCGTGGATCGAGGTCATCAACAGCCGCTACATCCTCGGCCTCGACGGCATCTCGATGCCGCTGATGCTGCTCACGATGCTCGTCGTCCCACTGTGCGTCATCTACAGCTGGAACCACTTCCCCGAGCCGCACAACCCCAAGGCGTTCCTCATCCTCATCCTGGTCCTGCAGACCGGCATGATCGGCACGTTCCTCGCCCAGGACCTCGTCCTGTTCTTCGTCTTCTTCGAGATCGTGCTCCTGCCGATGTACTTCATGATCGGCGTGTGGGGCGGCGAGCAGCGCCAGTACGCGGCGATCAAGTTCTTCCTCTACACGCTGTTCGGCTCGGCGCTGATGCTCGTCAGCTTCCTCGCCCTCTACTTCCTCGCCGACGGCACCGACACCATCGCCCAGGCCGCGAACACCTTCGACATGCGGGCCCTGCCCGAAGCGGCGAAGGCCATCGGCATCACCGCCCAGCTCTGGATCTTCGGCGGCATGTTCCTCGGCTTCGGCATCAAGGTGCCGATCTTCCCGCTCCACACCTGGCTCCCCGATGCCCACACCCAGGCGCCCACCGTCGGCTCGGTCATCCTCGCCGCGGTGCTCCTGAAGCTCGGCACCTACGGTTTCGTCCGCATCGCCATCCCGATCCTCCCCGAGGCCGCCATCGAGTGGGCGCCCTTCATCGGGGCCCTCGCGGTCATCGGCATCATCTACGGCGCGCTCTGCTGCCTCGCCCAGACCGACATGAAGCGTCTCATCGCCTTCTCGTCGGTCGCCCACATGGGCTTCACGATGCTCGGCATCGCCACGCTCACCGACTTCGGCATCAACGCCGCGATCTTCGGCATGGTCGCCCACGGTCTCATCACCGGCATGCTCTTCTTCGTGTCCGGCTCGATGAAGGAGCGCTACCACACCCTCGAGATCAAGCGCCTCGGAGGCCTCCTCGTCTCGGCTCCCCGCATGGGCTGGATCCTCGGCTTCGCCACCATGGCCTCGCTCGGCCTGCCCGGTCTCGCCGGGTTCTGGGGCGAGTTCCCGGTCATCCTCGCCTCCTACACGCCGGCCCCCGGCCTGTCGGTCGAGCTGTTCCGGGTCTACATGGTCATCGCCGCCCTCGGCACGGTCTTCGCCGCCGGCTACCTGCTCTGGCTCTACCAGCGCACGGCCTTCGGCACGCCGAAGGAGGAGTTCGCCGCCGATCCCCACATCACCGACGTGCAGACGCCGGAGTGGATCGCCTGGGTGCCGATGCTTGTGCTGATCCTCGTGCTCGGCGTATACCCCAACCTCGTGTTCGAGATGAGCGACCCCGCCGTCGGCGTGGTGAGCGAGCTCGTCGCTGCGGTGGGACGCTGACCGATGGACGGCATCGATCCCCTCCTCGTGTCGGAGTTCGTCCGACCGCACATCGACTGGCACGCGGTCGCGCCCGAGCTCACGTTCCTCGCGGTCGGTGCCATCCTCACCCTCGTCGACGTGCTCTGGCTCGAGAAGGGCCGCAAGTACATGCCGGCGCTCGCCGGCATCGGCCTGCTCGCCACGCTCGTCCCGATCCTGACCCTCGCCGTCGACGGCACCGAGCGGGTGCTGTGGGACGGTGCGTTCGTCGTCGACGAGTTCGCCCTCGTCATGAAGACGCTGTTCCTCGTCGCCGGGTACGTCGTCGTCCTGCTCTCCACGAACTACATCGCCGAGGGCGACTTCTGGGAGAACGAGTACTACGGCCTGCTCGCCGCCTCGCTGATGGGCATGGTGCTCATGGCGTCGGCGCGTGACCTCGTCACGATCTTCGTCGCCCTCGAGCTGCTCTCGATCCCCGTCTACATGATGGCCTCGTGGCGGAAGCGGGCCGTCGAGGGCAACGAGGCGGGCATGAAGTACTTCCTGATGGGCGTCTTCGCCACCGGCATCATGCTCTATGGCATGTCGCTGCTCTACGGCGCCACCGGCAGCACCAAGCTCGCCGACATCGGTGCCGCGATCGGCGCCCTCGACACCTCGATCCCGCTCGTCACCCTCGGGGTCGTGTTCGTCATCCTCGGGTTCGCCTTCAAGGTGTCCGCCGTGCCGTTCCACGTCTGGGCGCCCGACACCTACCAGGGCGCGCCCACCCCCATCACCGCCTTCCTCGCGGTCGCCTCGAAGACGGCGGGCTTCGTCGCCCTCATCCAGCTCCTCTACGTCGGGTTCTACGAGCGCAGCGACGTGTTCGCCCCGCTGCTGTGGATCCTCGCGATCGCCTCGATGACGGTCGGCAACCTCGTCGCCCTGCGCCAGACCCACATCATCCGGCTGTTCGCCTACTCCGGTGTGGCCCAGGCCGGGTACATGCTCGCCGCCCTCGCGGTGGCCGGCACCTCGCCCGAGGTCGGACGCCAGGCGCTCACCGCGGTCGTCACCTACCTCATCATCTACGCCGCGATGAACCTCGGCGCCTTCGCCATCATCCACGCCGTGGCCCGCAAGACCCGCTCCGGCGAGATCGCCAGCTACGCCGGGCTGTTCTCCTACGCCCCGGGTCTCGCCGTCACGATGGTGGTGTTCCTCTTCTCGCTGACCGGCATCCCGCCCTTCGGCGGGTGGTACGCCAAGCTGGCGGTGTTCCAGGCCACCGTGGCCGACGGCAGCTGGTTCGGCTACTCGCTCGCCATCGCCATCGCGGTCAACTCGGTCATCGCCGCGTTCTACTACGCGAACATCGCCCGTCTGATGATCATGAACGAGGCCCCCGACGGCGACGTCACCCCGATCCGGGTGCCGTTCTCGCTGACGGCCGCGCTCGCCATCACCGTCATCGTCACCGTCGCGAGCGGTGTCCTGCCGGGCCTGGTCGGTACCCTGGCCGAGGCCAACCTCATCGCATTCGGCGGCTGACCCCCGAGGAACGGGGCCGATGACCGGTTCGTCCCCCGACACCCCACTGCACCAGGCGCTCGTCGAACGCATCGAGCGGCACGGCCCCCTGCCGTTCTCCGCGGTGATGGAGGCCGCGCTCTACGACCCCGACCACGGGTTCTTCGGATCGGGCACCGGGTCGCCCGGCCGTCGGGGCGATTTCCTCACCTCGCCCGAGGTCGGGCCCCTGTTCGGTGCGGTGCTCGCCCGTGCGCTCGACACGTGGTGGGAGGAGCTCGGTCGGCCCGACCCGTTCGTCGTCGTCGACGCCGGGGCCGGCACCGGCACGCTCGCCATCTCGGTCCTCGCCGCCCGCCCGGCCTGTGCGCCCGCCCTCCACTACGTGCTCGTCGAGCGCTCCGCCGCGCTCCGCGCCCGCCACGGCGACCACCTCCCGCTCGCCCATCCCGCGACCTCGCTCGGGGTCCCCGGTGCCGGTGACGGCCCGGTGGTCGTCTCCCTCGGCGAGCTCCCGGCCACCTCCTTCGTCGGCGTCGTCGTCGCCAACGAACTGCTCGACAACCTCCCGGTCGATCTGCTCGCCCGCGGCGATGAGGGGTGGTGCGAGGTCCTCATCGGCACCTCCGACGATCCCGAGCGAGGTCCGGTGGCATCCGAGCACCTCATGCCGGCGTCGCCCGAGGCCCTCGCGTTCGTCGAGCGGTTCGCGCCGGATGCGCCGGTGGGTGCGGTGATCCCGTGGCAACGGGCGGCGGGGGAGTGGGTGCGCGACGCCCTCGACCTGATCGAGCGCGGGCGGCTCGTCGTCGTCGACTACGGCGTCGAGCGCACCGCCGAGCTCGCCGGACGCCCCCGCCACGACATCGTGCGCACCTACCGCGAACACGGGCGCGGCGACGACCCCCTCGTCGACCTCGGCCGGGGCGACATCACCGTCGACGTGTGCCTCGACCAGGTCGCGCACCACGCCGGCGCCCCCAGCTCGGTGCGCACCCAGGCGGAATTCCTCCGCGAGCACGGCGTCGACGAGCTCGTCGAGGAAGGTCGGCGGATCTGGAACGAGCGGGCCCACCTCGGTGACCTCGAGGCCATCCGCGCCCGCTCCCGGATCCGGGAGGCCGAGGCGCTGCTCGATCCCGACGGGCTCGGCGCCTTCCTCGTGGCCGAGTGGCTGCGCTGAGGACGCGCTCACCGAGCCTCGCAACCGCGTCGACCCGGGTGGGTAGGCTCGCGCTCGTCAGGGACCGACGAGCACGCAGGGGAGACGCCACCATGGCCGAGCCGACGATCGCCGACCTCCAGGAGGAAGACCGCAGGTTCCCGCCGCCGCCCGACTTCGTCGCCGATGCGCTCGTCACCGACCGCTCGCTCTACGACGAGGCCGACGCCGACTTCGAAGCGTTCTGGGCCCGCCAGGCGCGCGAGCTGCTCACCTGGCACGACGACTTCCACACCACCCTCGAGTGGGACCTCCCGTTCGCGAAATGGTTCGTCGGCGGCACCCTGAACGTGTCGGAGAACTGCGTCGACCGGCACGTGGCGGCCGGCCGGGGCGACAAGGTCGCGTTCTACTGGGAGGGCGAGCCCGGCGACACGCGCACCATCACCTACGCCGACCTCCACCGCGACGTCCAGAAGTTCGCGAACGTCCTGAAGGGCCTCGGCGTCGCGAAGGGCGACCGGGTCGCGATCTACATGCCGATGATCCCCGAGCTGCCGATCGCGATGCTCGCCTGTGCCCGGCTCGGCGCCCCCCACTCGGTGATCTTCGGCGGCTTCTCGCCCGACTCCATCATCGACCGGGTCAACGACGCCGAGTGCAGCGTCGTCATCACCGCCGACGCCGGCTATCGCCGTGGGGCCCCGTCGATGCTGAAGCCGAACGTCGACCTCGCGCTCGCGAGCACCCCGTCGGTGCGCCACGTCGTCGTCGTGAACCGCTGTGACACCGAGGTGCACATGGAGCCGGGCCGCGACCACTGGTGGCAAGAGCTGATGGCCGACGCCGACGAGGTGTGCCCGGCCGAGCCGGTCGAGTCCGAGCACCTCCTCTACCTGCTCTACACCTCGGGCACCACGGCCAAGCCCAAGGGCATCATGCACACCACCGGCGGCTACCTCACCCAGGTCGCCTTCACCCACAAGTACGTCTTCGACCTGCACCCCGACACCGACATCTACTGGTGCGCGGCCGACGTCGGCTGGGTCACCGGCCACAGCTACATCGTCTACGGCCCGCTCGCGAACGGCGCCACCCAGGTGATGTACGAGGGCACCCCTGACACGCCGGGCCGCGACCGCCTCTGGAGCATCGTCGAGAAGTACGGGGTCACCCAGCTCTACACGGCACCCACCGCGATCCGCACCTTCATGAAGTGGGGGGTCGAGGAGCCGAAGAAGCACGACCTCTCGTCACTGCGGCTGCTCGGCAGCGTCGGCGAGCCGATCAACCCCGAAGCGTGGATGTGGTACCACGAGAACATCGGGGGCGGACGGTGTCCGGTCGTCGACACGTGGTGGCAGACCGAGACCGGCGCCATCATGATCACCTCCCTGCCGGGTCTCGTCACCACCAAGCCGGGGTCGGCGACCTTCCCGCTGCCCGGCATCGGTGCCGAGGTCGTCGACGACGCCGGCAACCCCGTCGAGCGGGGCGGCGGCTACCTCACCCTCACCCGCCCGTGGCCGTCGATGCTGCGGGGCGTCTGGGGCGACCCCGAGCGCTACCGCGACACCTACTGGTCGCGGTTCGAGGGCCGCTACTTCGCGGGCGACGGGGCGAAGATCGACGAGGACGGCTACTTCTGGCTGCTCGGGCGCGTCGACGACGTGATGAACATCTCCGGCCACCGCATCTCCACCACCGAGGTCGAGTCGGCCCTCGTCGCCCACTCGTCGGTGGCCGAGGCGGCGGTCGTCGGGGCCACCGACCCCACCACCGGTCAGGCCATCATCGCCTACGCCATCCCGCGTGGCGACGTCGATCCCACCCCCGAGCTCGGCGAAGAGCTCCGGCGTCACGTCGCCACCCAGATCGGCCCCATCGCCCGCCCGAAGACGGTCATCCTCGTCCCCGACCTGCCGAAGACCCGCAGCGGCAAGATCATGCGGCGTCTCCTGCGCGACGTGGCCGAGGGCCGCGACCTCGGCGACACCACCACCCTCGCCGACCCCGGCGTGTTCGACGAGATCACCGCCCGGGCCGCCGAGGTCACCGCCAGCGAGGACTGAGCGGGTGTCCGCCGGGGGAGTGGTCGTCCGCCGCGCTCGCGCGGCCGACGACCGGCCCCTCGCGGCGCTGCACCTCCGCTCGGCGCTCACCGCCTACGCCGAGATCTTCCCGCCCGACGCGCCGAAGCCGACCGCCGCGAGCCTCGCTCGACACTGGGCGGAGGCGATCGCCGACCCGACGAGCGCCGTCTTCGTCGCGGAGCTGGACGACTCGTCGGCGATCGGTGGTGTCATCGCGACGACCGTCACCCGGCCAGGGGTGGGCAACGTCCGTCACCTCTACGTCGATCCCCTGCACTGGGGGAGGGGTGCCGGCCGCATGCTCCACGACGCCGCCGTCTCCTGGTGCGTCGAGCGCGGGGTCGGGAGCCCGAGCCTCTGGGTGCTCGAGGCCAACGACCGTGCACGCCAGATGTACGAGCGCTGGGGCTGGGCCGTCCTCGGTGGCGAGCTGTTCGTGAACGCAGGGTCGGGGGTCCGGGAGGTCTGCTACCGGCTCGATAGGGTGACCGGACCGTGAGTGAGAACCCCGACACCTGGAAGTGGCGCGATGCCGCGGTCGACGCCGGCCCCGCCGTCGTCTTCGACATGGACGGCGTGCTCTCCGACGCCGCGAAGCGCCAGCACTTCCTCGAACGCCCCCGCCGTGACTGGGACGCCTTCTTCGCCGCGTGCGGCGACGACGAGCTCATCGACGAGGTGGCGCGGCTCCTCGACGTGATCGACGACGACCTGCACGTGATCCTCCTCACCGCGAGGCCGATCTCCGTGCAGCCCCAGACCCTCGGGTGGCTCGACCGCTACGACCTGCGCTGGGACCTGCTCATCATGCGCGAGTACGGCGACTACCAGGCGTCCACCACGTTCAAGCGGCGGAGCGTGCGCGAGCTGAAGGCCTTCGGCTTCGACCTGCAGCTCGCCTTCGAGGACGACCGGCGCAACGTCGACATGTTCCACGCCGAGGGCGTCCCCTGCATCTACATCCACTCCGGCTACTACGACTGAGCAGCCGGCCGCGTCGGCGCCGGCCGAGGCGCGCCGTCAGTCGCGGAAGTTCTGGAACTGCAGCGGGATGCCGAAGTCGTGCTCCTTCAGCGCGGCGATCACCGCCTGGAGGTCGTCGCGCTTCTTCGACTGCACCCGCAGCTGCTCGCCCTGGGTCTGGGACTGCACGCCCTTCAGGCCGAGGTTCTTGATGAACTTGTTGAGCTCCTTGGCCTTGTCGGAGTTGATGCCCGCGACGAGCTTCACCTCCTGGCGGACCGTGCCGCCCGAGGCCTCCTCGACCTTCTGGTAGTCGAGCACCTTCAGCGACACCTTGCGCTTCACGAGCTTCTCCTCGAGCACCTGGCGGAGCGCGGCGAGGCGGTCCTCGGTGGAGCTGCGCAACGTGATCGACTCGTCGTCGAGCTCGACCGACGAGTTGGTGTTCTTGAAGTCGAAGCGGGTGGCGACCTCTCGGCCGGCCTGGTCGACCGCGTTGCGGATCTCCTGCTGGTCGACCTCGGAGACGACGTCGAAGGTAGGCATGGCGATCACCGTAGCGGCCGTGGCGAGGGCCATCATCTGCCCGCCTTTGGGGAGTGCGCGGCCCAGGCGCTACGATCAACCCTCCGTTGGGTCGGTGCCCGAGTGGCCAAAGGGAGCGGGCTGTAAACCCGTCGGCTCAGCCTACGGAGGTTCGAATCCTCCCCGGCCCACCATGTGATGTCGCGAGACATCTGCAAGGACCGAACCTGCGTGAGCGGGTTCGGTCCTTGTTCGTTGGTGGCGGGGCCGGCGCGGACGACAACCGGCGACGACGAACCTGCGTCAGATCCGGGCGCTATCCGCCCGGAAGTGACGCAAGATCGGTGGGTGGCGAGCGGGGTCAGAGGAGCCGCTGCATGACGACGACGTCGAGCCAGGTGCCGAACTTGCGGCCGATCTGGCGCTCGACGCCGACCTCCTCGAACCCGAGCGAGCGGTGGAGGGCGATCGACGCCTCGTGGCCGCCGACGATGCGCGCCATGACGGTGTGGAACCCGTGGGCGGCCGCGAGGTCGACGAGCGCGGCGAGCAGCGCACGCCCCACCCCCTCACCCTGGTGGTCGCGGCGCACGTACACCGAGTCCTCGACGGTCGTGGAGTAGGCCGGTCGGTCGCGGTAGGGGGAGAGCGAGCCGAAGCCGATCACCTCGCCGTCGTCGCTCTCGGCGACGATGACCGCGTGGGCCCCCGATCGCGCCCGCAGCCACTCGCGCTGGTCCTGGAGCGAGCGGGGCACGAGGTCGAAGGTGACCGTCGAGGTGAGGACCTCGACGTTGTAGATGGACCGGATGGCCTCGGCGTCGTCGAGGGTGGCGAGTCGGGTCTTCACCGAAGGGACGATACGCGCCACGCGACCCGCACCGGACCGAACCCGCGCCCGACGCGCCGATGCCGGGTCCACGACGTGGGCCCGGCACCGATGGGGGAGGATCGGACGACGCTCAGATGACGAGGCGGGTCGACTCGGGGAGCGGCTGACGCTGGTCGGCGGCGGCGTCGGCCCCACCCGGCACGACGACCGACAGCGCCCCGGTGATCGCCTCGAGGCGTGCCCAGGCGGCGACGTCGGGGTCGTCGGTGAGCAGGATGACCTGCTGGCGGTGCGACGCCTCGACGAGCAGTTCGAGGAGGGCGGGCTTCACCGACGAGTCGTACTGGATGAACGGATCGTCGAGCACGAGGGGGAAGCTCTCGCCCGAGCTGCCGAGCCGGCGGGCCGCACCGAGGCGGACGACGAGCTCCTCGGCGAGCACCGAGCCGAGGTCGTTGCCGGCCCGTGCCTCGGGGGACTCGGTGCGGACGCGGACCCGGGCCGCGGACACGATGTCGTCGCGGTGGGCGATCGCCCACTCGACAGGGACGTCGCCGGCCATCTTCCGCCACGCCTCGAGCGCCTCACGATGGGCGTCGGAGGCGGCCATCAGCTCGCGGCGGCTCTGGTCGCCCGAGAGGAGGGTGTTCACCCGCTGGAGGTGGAACCCGAGGTAGGAGGTGGCGCCGGCACGCTCGAGCGCCTCTTCCTCGGCGGCCCTGGCCTTGGCGAGCTTGCGCCAGAAGAGGAGCGAGACGCCGAGGATGAGGATGGCGGGCACGATGCCGACCGCGGCGTAGAGCGGCCCGACGAAGTAGGCGAGGGGGACCGCAGCGGTGGCGCTGAGGGCCGCGAGGTAGAAGGTGAGCTTCCGCACCCGCTCGTGCTTGGCCTGGGCCTCCTCGAACTCGACGTGGCGCCGCTCGATCGCGTCGACCATCTCGAGGTCTTCGGGGGCGGTGCCTGCCTCCTCGGCCATCTTCTGGAGCCGGGCCTCGGCGGCCTGGAGCCGCTCGGCGATCTTCCAGATCAGGCCCTGGTCGCACCCCGAGAGCCGGCGGATGAGCTCGGCGCCCTGGGTTCGGGTGGAGAGATCCTGGGCGGTGACACGCATCTCGCGCTTGGCGGTGTGCTGGTCGAGGCCCTCGACGGCGAGCAGGTCGATGCGCCCGTCGTCGGTGCGGAACTGGGCGCTGATGTCGGTGCCGGCGTCGATGTCGACGACCATGTGGCGGCCGCTGTGGGGCCGGAAGATCGCGAGGTGGCGACCTCGGTCGTCGGTGATCTCGAGGTGTCCGCCGGCGCGCGCGCTCGACAACACTCCGACCAACTCGGACATCAGGCCCTCGCGCTCGGGACGGCCGACTCCCGTGACCACGGTGAGCCGGGGGTGGAAGTCGAGGGCGAAGGTCTTGTCCTGCCCTGCGTCGATGACCAGTCGTTCGTACCTCACGCTGTACAGCATCGGCGTCGAGGACGGTGAACTTGAGGCGAATGGCTCAGGTCTCGCGACCCAGGCGCGCGAGGCCCTCCGCTCGCCGCGCGGCGGGTCTCGCGTCTCGGGTTGGGACTCGGCGCGCGGACGTGGCAGAATGTCGCGCCGGTTGCCGGGCTCGCCCGGTCGCCGGCCCCGGGTTCGCCCGGTGCGCGTGCCGGGTTCGCCCGGTGCCATCGCCGGGTTCGCCCGGTGCCATCGCCGGGTCCGGCCCGGTCCTTCGCCCCCTTAGCTCAGTCGGCAGAGCGTTTCCATGGTAAGGAAAAGGTCGACAGTT
>CAZAVX010000068.1:0-15710 GCA_964488835.1 uncultured Iamiaceae bacterium
CATCAACATCTTCATCGGCATCTTCAACCTCGTGCCGCTGCTGCCCCTCGACGGCGGCCACGTCGCGATCGCCACCTACGAGAAGGTCCGTGAGCTGCTCGCCCGGTCGACCGCGCGCTACCACGCCGACGTGTCGAAGCTGCTCCCGGTCACCTACGCCGTCATCTTCGTGCTCGTCGGGGTCGGCATCGTCGCGCTCTACCTCGACATCGCCAACCCCGTCGACCTGCCCAACTGAGGTTCGCATGGACGCCGGCTCGATCACCTTCCCCCGACGCCCCACCCGCCAGATCATGGTGGGATCGGTCGCCGTCGGCGGCGAGGCGCCGATCTCGGTCCAGTCGATGACCACCACCAAGACCGCCGACGTCGAGGGCACCCTCCAGCAGATCTACGCCCTCGCCGGCGCAGGGTGCGACATCGTCCGCTGCACCTGCAACGACCTCGAGGCCGCGGAGGGTCTCGCGCGCATCGTCCCCCGCTCGCCGGTGCCGGTCATCGCCGACATCCACCACCAGTACCGGATGGCGCTCGCCGCACTCGAAGCCGGGGTGCACGGCCTGCGGCTCAACCCGGGCAACATCCGCAAGCCCGAGCACATCAAGGCCGTCGCCGCCGAGTGCCGCGACCGCGGCGTGCCGATCCGCATCGGCGTGAACGGCGGCTCGCTCGATCCCGCGCTCTACGAGAAGCACGGGGGTCGGGTCACGCCCGAGGCGATGGTCGAGTCCGCCCAGATCGAGCTCGCCTATTTCGACGAGGTCGACTTCCACGACGTGAAGATCTCGGTGAAGGCGTCGAACGTGCCGTTGATGGTCGAGGCCTACCGCCAGCTCGCCGAGGTCACCGACCACCCGCTGCACCTCGGGGTCACCGAGGCCGGGCCGCCGCCCGCGGGGCTCGTCAAGGCCACCGCCGGGCTCGCCTCGCTGCTCACCGAGGGCATCGGCGACACGATCCGCTATTCGCTCACCGCCGATCCGGTCGAGGAGGCCAGGGCGGGGCGGCAGCTCCTCGAGGCCCTCGGTCTGCGCGAGCGCAAGAACGTCGATCTCATCGCCTGCCCGAGCTGCGGACGGGCCGAGGTCGACGTCATCAAGGTGGCTGCCGACGCCCAGGCCGCCTTCGGCGAGCGCGACATCCCGCTCCAGGTGGCGGTGATGGGCTGTGTGGTGAACGGGCCGGGTGAGGCGCGCGACGCCGACCTCGGCATCGCCGCCGGCCGCGGTCGTGGTCACCTCTTCGTGAAGGGCCAGAACGTCGCGGTGGTGCCCGAGGACGAGATGGTCGAGCAACTCGTCGAGTGGGCCGAGTTCATCGTCGAGCACGGCACCGACGCCGCGCTCGCTCGGGTCGACACCGAGAAGGCCCGCCGCGAGGCCGAGCGCGACCGCGCCACGCTCCTCGACGACAAGGGCCTCGACGCCAACGCGAGCGAGCAGCGGGTCGAGGTCATCCGCAAGCTCGCCCGCTGACCCTCCGACGGGGGCGACGGCTACTCCTCGACGGCGACGACCGGCATCTCCTCGGTGTCGAACACCGGCTCGTCGTGCTCGTCGTAGACCTCGGGGTTCAGGGTGCTGACGAGGACCGACGAGCCTCGGGCCGGGATGGAGGCGAACGTGCTCTGGTCCTCGACGGGTACCGGCGCCCGGCGCAGCAGGCGGTACGCGGCGTACCCGGCCACACCGGCGTGGACGAGGGCGAGGAACCAGAAGAACCCGGCCGCGCCGACCAGCTCCATCGTCGCCGAGGCGAGGAACGGGCCGGAGATGGCGCCGAGCCCGCTGGCGAGCACGAGGCGACTGCCCGCGCCGACGATCTGCTCGGGTGTGATCCAGTCGTTCGTGTGCGCGTTCAACAGCGCGTAGAGGGGGGTCGAGAACCCGCCGACGACCCCGATCACGACGAGGAGCGCGACGCCGTCGGGGCCGAACGCCCCGACCACCGAGGCGACCGCGGCGACGGCGGCGGTGGCGCTGATGACCCGCCGACGGTCGGTGCGGTCGGAGATGGCGCCGACCGGCCACTGGAGGAGCGCCCCGCCGGTGATGGCGACGAGCATGAAGGCCGACGTCTGGCCGAGGCTGAGGCCAACGAGCTTCGCGTAGACGACCCCGACGCCGAAGATGGCGCCGGACGCCGCGCCGGCGAGGATCACGCCGACGACGCCGAGCGGTGCGGCGGTGAACACCTGGCGCAGGCTCACGTGGGCGGGCTGGAGGAATCGCGGATTGGCGCGGACCGACAGGGTGGCGGGCACGAGGGCCAGTGACACGAGCACCGAGGTGAGGATGAACAGCTCGAAGCCGCCCGGATCGGCGAGGTTGAGGAGGAGCTGACCGCTGGCCATCGAGCCGCTGACGACGACCATGTAGACCGAGAGCAGCGAACCCCGGGTCTCGTTGTCGGCGGCGTCGTTGAGCCAGCTCTCGGCGACGACGAAGACGCCCGCGAGACAAAAGCCGCTGATGACCCGGAACGCGATCCAGCCGACGGGGTTCACCGCGACGGCGTGGAGGAGCACCGCGCTCGACGCGACCGACGCGAACGCGGCGAACACCCGCACGTGGCCGACGGTGGCGACGAGTCGTGGCGCCTGGGTCGAGCCGAGGAGATAGCCGAGGTAGTAGCTCGACATCACGACACCGACGGTGGTCGTCGAGAAACCCTCGAGGGATGCCCGCAGGCCGAGGAGCGAACCCTGGAGGCCGGTGCCGAGCATCAGCAGCGCGATGCCGACGAGCAAGGCCCACGCCGAGCCGATGGCGTGTCCGAGGG
This sequence comes from uncultured Iamiaceae bacterium, assembly GCA_964488835.1. Lineage (GTDB taxonomy): Bacteria > Actinomycetota > Acidimicrobiia > Acidimicrobiales > SKKL01 > SKKL01. The sequence continues at coordinate 2,782 of CAZAVX010000068.1, forward strand.
TGGTGAGTCCCGACGCGTGATGCTCGTGGTCGCCGTGGTGGGACGCGCTCGATGGGGGAGAGGCAGGGACGGACACCGGTCACCGACCCTACAAGCCGCTCGCGGTCGGTCCACCTGGAACGGAGTGCGCCACGACGTCGAGCGACCGAGCGGTCCCGGCCCGGCCGATAGGCTCGGCGCCCATGGCTGCCCGAGTGTTGACACCCCGAGCCGAGGACTTCCCCCGCTGGTACCAGGACGTCGTCGCCAAGGCCGAGATGGCCGAGAACGGCCCGGTGCGGGGCACGATGGTCATCCGACCGTACGGCACCGCGATCTGGGAGCGGATGCAGCGCGAGGTCGACGATCGCATCAAGGCGGCAGGGGCGAGCAACGTCGCGTTCCCCATGTTCATCCCCGAGTCCTACCTCCAGCGCGAGGCCGAGCACGTCGAGGGCTTCAGCCCCGAGCTCGCGGTCGTCACCCACGCAGGCGGCAAGGAGCTCGAGGAGCCGGTGGTCGTCCGGCCCACCTCCGAGACGGTGTTCGGCGAGTACATGGCGAAGTGGATCCAGGGCCACCGCGACCTGCCCCTGCTGCTCAACCAGTGGGCGAACGTCGTGCGCTGGGAGCTGCGCCCCCGCATCTTCTTGCGCACCACCGAGTTCCTCTGGCAGGAGGGCCACACCGCGCACGCCACCGAGGACGACGCGCGCGACTACGCGCTGCGCATCCTCCACGAGGTGTATCGCGACTTCATGGTCGAGGTGCTCGGCATCCCTGTGTTCGTCGGCCGCAAGACGGCCCGCGAGCGCTTCGCGGGCGCGACCAACACGCTCACCTGTGAGGCGATGATGGGCGACGGCAAGGCGCTCCAGATGGGCACGAGTCACGAGCTCGGGCAGAACTTCGCGAAGGTGTTCGGGATCGACTATCTCGACGCCGAGGGTCAGCTCCAGCTGTGCTGGACCACCTCGTGGGGCGTGTCGACCCGGATGATCGGCGGGCTGATCATGGCCCACGGTGACGACGACGGCCTGCGGCTGCCGCCACGGCTCGCGCCCACCCAGGCGGTGGTGATGGTGGTGCGCGACGACGAGGAGTGCCGCGAGCGGGCGCGCCTCATGGTCGAGGAGATGCGCCTCGCCGGCATCCGCGCGCTGCTCGACGACCGGGTCGAGACCTCGTTCGGTCGCCGGTCCACCGACTGGGAGCTGAAGGGTGTGCCGGTGCGCGTCGAGGTGGGCCCCCGCGATCTCGCCCAGGGCGTCGTCACCGTGGTTCGGCGCGACCTGCCCACCGACGACCCCGCTCGGAAGGTGGCGGTCGGCGTCGTGGAGATGGCAACTGCGGTGCAGGCTGCCCTCGACGCCGCGCAGCACTCGCTGCACGACCAGGCGGTGCAGCGCGTGGCCGCCGGGCTCACCGACGTGTCGTCGATCGAGGAGGCGATCGACGCGGCCGGCACCGGCTTCGCCCGGATCCCCTGGACGTTGGTCGGCGACGAGGGTGAGGACCGTCTCGCCGAGCACGCCATCACCGTGCGGTGCCTGCAGCGCCCCGACGGCACGGTGCCGATGACCGAAGACGAGCCCGACCTCGTCGCCCTCGTGGCCCGCTCCTACTGATCCGAGCGTCGCCGATCGGGCGTCCGCCCGGTGTCGGCCGGGCTCCGATCCGGGCCGAGCGCCCGGGTCCGAACGTGAACCGTGGGGTATACTCCGGTTCCTCGCTCAAGTACGCAGTGTCGCACGACGGCGTGGGCTTCGGCCCACGCCGTTGCTCGTGGCGGTGCCGGAACCGCCGACCCGCCGCTCGCGGCACGACCGACGTTCTCGCCCCACAAGCTCGCCCCAGAAGCTCGCCCCCGAAGGAGGTGACCCCCATGTCCACCGTCGACTCGGTTCGCACCATCGCCGAGCCCCTCGTCGCCGCACGCGGCTTCCAGCTCTACGACCTCGAGCAGCACGGTCCGGTCCTGCGGGTCACCGTCGCTGCCGCTCTCGGCGGCCAGAACCCCGGGGTCGACGAGCTCGGCGTCCTCAGCAAGGAGCTGTCGCGCGCGCTCGACGAGGCCGACCCCATCTCCGGCCGCTACACCCTCGAGGTGTCGAGCCCGGGCCTCGAACGCAAGCTCCGCACCCCCGAGCACTTCCGCGGCGCGGTGGGCGAGACCGTCAGCGTGAAGGTCCGCGAGCCCGGCCAGCCGGCCCGGCGGGTGCGCGGCGTGGTCGTGAGCGCCGACGACGAGTCGGTCACGATCCGCCCCGACGCCCCGCCCGCCGACCGCGGCTCCGACGACACCCAGGGCGACGACGAGGCCACCTCGCCGCTGCGCCTCGACTTCGCGGTGGTCGACTCGGCCCGCACGGTGTTCGAGTGGGGGATGACCCCGCCCGAGCGCGACCCCGAACCCAACCCCAGCGTCCCCTCACAGGGCTCGACCAGGAGGTCCGACCGATGAGCAACCCCGAGATGATGGAGGCCTTGCAGGCGCTCGCTGCCGACAAGGGCATCTCGGTCGAGACGCTGTTCGGGGCCCTCGCCGATGCGCTCGAGTCTGCGTACAAGCGCATGCCCGACGCCCACGAGTACGCGTGGGTCACCATCGATCCGGCCACCTTCGAGATCCGGGTGCTCGCCCAGGACCTCGACGAGGAGGGCGAGCCGGTCGGCCCCGAGCTCGACGTCACCCCCACCGACTTCGGGCGCATCGCGGCCCAGACCGCCAAGCAGGTCATGATGCAGCGCATCCGCGAGGCCGAGCGCGAGCTGAAGTACGAGGAGTACGCCGGCCGGGAGGGCGACATCGTCACCGGCATCGTCCAGCAGAGCGACGGGCGCTATACGCTGCTCGACCTCGGTCGCGTCGAAGCGCTCCTGCCCCAGGCCGAGCAGGTGCCCTACGAGCGGCCCGAGGCCGGCGCCCGGCTCAAGGCCTACATCGTCGAGGTCCGCAAGACCGCGAAGGGCCCCCAGATCGTCGTCAGCCGCACCCATCCCGGGCTCATCAAGCGGCTCTTCGAGCTCGAGGTCCCCGAGATCGCCGACGGCATCGTCGAGATCAAGGCGTGCGCACGCGAGCCCGGTCACCGCACGAAGATCGCCGTCTGGTCGAACGATCCCAACGTCGACCCGGTCGGCGCCTGCGTGGGCGCCCGCGGCGCGCGGGTGCGCATGGTCGTCAACGAGCTGCGGGGCGAAAAGATCGACATCGTCCCCTTCTCCGACGACGCCCCCGACTTCGTCATGAAGGCCCTCTCACCCGCCAAGGTGAAGGAGGTCCGCATCGACGAGGAGACCGGCACCGCCACGGTCATCGTGCCCGACTACCAGCTGTCGCTCGCCATCGGCAAGGAGGGCCAGAACGCCCGTCTCGCCGCTCGGCTCACCGGCTGGCGCGTCGACATCAAGTCCGAGACCCAGCTCGCCGAGGAGGAGTCCTACGCCTCCGAGGAGTGGGCCGAGGGCGAGTGGATCGTCGACCCGGAGTCGGGCGAGCAGATGTGGCAGCCCGCCGAGGGTGGGCCCGCGCTCTCCGTCGAGGAGTGGGAGGCGAGCGCGATCGAGACCTCCGAGGAGCACGACCCCTCGCCCGCCGAGGGTGTCGAGGTGCTCGACGCCGAGGAGGCCGCGGTCATCGAGGGCGGGCGGGCCAGCCTCGAGGACCTGGCCGCCGAGGACGAGCCCGAGGAATCCGAGGAATCCGAGCTCGAGGAGTCGGCCGCGCCCGAGCTCGAGGAGTCGGCCGCGTCCGAGCCCGAGGGGTCGGCCGCGGAGGCCAGCACCGAAGGGGATGAGGCCCCATAGGCGACGCGGGGGCCCACGTCCCGATCCGCACGTGTGTGGGGTGCCGCCGCCGAGCGCCCCAGCACGAGCTGGTCCGCCTCGTCCGGCGGTCCGACGGTTTCGTGGTCGTTGGCCCTAGCCTGAAAGGACGTGGGGCCTGGCTGTGCCGTGGCTCCACGACCTGTCTCGCCGAGGCGACCGAGCGGAGGGCCTTCGCTCGGGCGTTTCGGGCCCCGATCTCTGGCGTCCTCCTCGACGAGGAGGCGTTGGGTTCGGAGCCGTGAGCGGGTCGGCCCCTCTGGCATTCGTGCGCGAGGGTTCGGTGCGCGAGACTGGCTCTCCCGCCATTGGTGTCACCTGACGCGCCGTCTCGGCGGGTCGGGGTTCCCCCTGGAGCATCACGAACGACGACGACGAAGGACGAGGACTAGGACTTGGCTGCGAAGATCCGTGTGTACGAGCTGGCACGAGAGCTCGGGCTGACCAACAAGGAGACGCTCGATCTCTGCGACGCGCTCGGCATCGGCGTGAAGAGCCATTCGTCCAGCATCGTCGAACCGCAGGCCGACCGGGTCCGGCGCAAGGCCGAGCGCGAGGGCCTCATCCGCGACGAGCAGCCCACCGAGGCGGCCGAGAAGGCCCCCGCGAAGAAGGCACCGGCGAAGAAGGCCCCGGCCAAGAAGGCCGCCGCGAAGGCCGAGGAGCCTGCCGAGGCACCGGCGGCGACCCCCGACGAGCCCGCGCCCGCACCGGCGGCCGAGACTCCGGCGCCCGCCGCGCCCGCTGAGGCGCCGGCCGCGAAGACCGAGACTGCCGAGGAGGCCCCGGCCGAGGCCGACGAGCCCGCACCGCGCCCCGCCGCGGCGGCCCCACCGGCGGCGAGCCGCACCGGCCTCGTCACCTCGAGCGGCAGCGAGCACCCGCCGCGCCGCACCGAACCCGCCGCGCCGGCCGCGTCCGCGCCAGCTCCCGCGTCGCCCCCGTCGGCGCCGCGCCCCGCGGCCCCTGCCGCCTCGGCCCAGGGCGGACCCCAGGCGCCGCCCCGCCCGCCCGCTCGTCCCGACGGCCAGGCCCCCGCCCGCCCGGCTCGCCCCGGCGGTCCGCCGCTGTCACCCTCGGGCAAGCCGATCCCGCCGCCGCCCGGCCCACCCCTCTCGACCTCCGGCAAGCCGATCCCGCCGCCGCCCGGCATGGGCGGTCGTGGTCCCGCGCCCGTGCGTGGCCGTGGCCCCAGCCCGGCGCGTCCGCCCGGGCGTCCCGGTGGTGGCCTCGGTCCGCGTCCCGGCGGTCCCGGTGGTGGCCCCGGAGGCCCGCCGGCCGGTGGTGGCCCCGGAGGTCGTCCCGGTGGCGGTCGTCCCGGTGGTCCCGGTGGCCAGCAGCGCCGCCCGCCACGTCGCAAGGGTCGGCGTCGTCGCTCCCGCGAGGAGCTCCAGCCGATGGACGTGCCCACCTACACCCCCGAGCACGCACCGGTGCCCGAGGGTGTCGTGGTGGTCGAGCGGTCCTCCACGCCCCAGGACCTCGGTCCGAAGCTGAACCGCACGGCGGCCGACGTCGTCCGCTTCCTCATGCAGCAGGGCGAGATGGTCACCGCCACCCAGTCGCTCAGCGACGACATGATCGAGCTGTTCGCCGCCGAGATCGGCGCCGAGATCCGTCTCGTCGATCCCGGTGAGGAGCAGGAGGTCGAGCTGCTGAAGATGCTCGAGGTCGACCTCCTCGAGGACGACGACGAGGACGACGAGGCGCCGCACCGGCCGCCGGTCATCACCGTCATGGGTCACGTCGACCACGGCAAGACCTCGGTCCTCGACCGCATCCGCAGCGCGAACGTCGTCGCCGGCGAGGCCGGCGGCATCACCCAGCACATCGGCGCCTACCAGGTCGAGCGCGACGGTCGACTCCTCACCTTCATCGACACGCCGGGTCACGAGGCGTTCACCGCGATGCGCGCCCGAGGCGCCGAGGCCACCGACATCGTCGTGCTCGTCGTCGCGGCCGACGACGGCGTGATGCCCCAGACCGTCGAGGCGCTCAACCACGCCCGTGCGGCCGAGGTGCCCATCGTCGTGGCGGTCAACAAGATCGACCGCGAGAACGCCGACCCCAACCGGGTGATGCAGCAGCTCTCCGAGCACGGTCTCGTGCCCGAGGCGTGGGGCGGCGACACGGTGTTCGTCGAGATCTCCGCGCTCCAGAACATCGGTATCGACGACCTGCTCGACAACCTGCTCGTCGTCGCCGAGCTCGAAGACCTCCGGGCCACCCCCGAGGGTCGGGCCCGCGGTGTCGTGCTCGAATCCCACCTCGACGTGGGTCGCGGCCCGGTGGCCACCATCCTCGTGCAGCGGGGAACCCTCCGGGTCGGCGAGCCGCTCGTCGCCGGCGCCGCGTGGGGCCGCGTGCGTGCGCTCATCGACGACAAGGGCGAGCAGGTGAAGGAGGCCGGTCCGTCGACTCCGGTCGAGGTGCTCGGTCTCTCCGACGTCGCCCAGGCCGGCGACCAGTTCGTGGTCGCCCCCGACGAGCGCAAGGCCGCCAAGGTCGCCGAGACCCGCGAGCATTGGCAGCGGGTCGCGAGCCACGGCCGCGACGCCCACGCCATGGCCGGCGGTGCCCGTCTCGAGGACATCTTCAGCCAGATCCAGGCGGGCGAGGCCGCCACGCTCAACCTCATCGTGAAGGCCGACGTGAACGGCTCGCTCGAGGCGCTCACCGAGAGCCTGAAGAAGCTCGAGCGCGACGAGGTGAAGCTGTCGTTCGTCCACCGTGGCGTCGGCGGCATCACCCAGGGCGACATCGAGCTCGCGCTCGCCTCCAACGCCACCATCATCGGCTTCAACGTCCGGCCCGACCGCAAGATCCGTGAGCTGGCCGAGACCGAGGGCGTCGAGATCCGCACATACGAGATCATCTACAAGGCCCTCGAGGACATCGAGAACGCGATGGTGGGCATGCTCGCCCCCGAGTTCGAAGAGGTCGTCACCGGCGAGGCCGAGGTCCGCGAGGTGTTCCGGGTTCCCCGGATCGGCGCGGTCGCGGGTTGCTATGTCACCAACGGCGTCATCACCCGTGGCTCCAAGGTGCGCTTCCTGCGCGAGGGCACGGTCATCTGGAAGGGCGAGATCACCTCGCTCAAGCGCTTCAAGGACGACGTGCGCGAGGTGGCGTCGGGCTACGAGTGCGGCATCGGGCTCTCCGACTTCCAGGATCTCAAGGAAGGCGACATCATCGAGACCTTCGAGGAGCGGGAGATCCCCCGTTCCTGACGGTCGGGGGGACACGCCGTGCACGTGCTCGCCCTCCGCGTCGAGCTGCACCTCGGTGAGAGCCGCTCGCTGAAGGCCAAGCGGGCGGTGCTCAAGCCGCTCGTCGAAGGGATCCGCCGGCGCTACGGCGTCGCGGTCGCCGAGGTCGACCACGAGGACACCTGGCAGCGCACCACCATCGGGGTGGTCGCCGTCGCCAACTCTGCGCACCACGTCACCGACGTGATCGACGACGTCGAGCGCTTCATCTGGTCCACTCCCGGGGTACAGGTGCTGGGATCGGACCGTCACTGGCTGGAGGTCGAACGATGACACGTCGCAGCAGCGGTTCGGGCAGGCACTACCCGCGCACCGCCCGGCTCAACAAGCTCTTCCGTGAGATCCTCGCCGAGGAGCTCGAGCTCGTCGACGACGAGCGGCTCGACATGGTGACGGTGATGGAGGTCGACGTCGACGCCGAGCTCTCCCGGGCCCGGGTGTACTACATGGTTCCCGACGAGGACCGTGCCGCCGAGGTGGCCGAGGCGCTCGCGGTGAACCGGGCGAGGCTCCAGGGCGCCATCGGCTCCCAGGCGCGGGTGCGGCGGGTGCCCGAGCTGGTGTTCGAACCGGACCGGGTCACCGAGAGCGCGGCGCGCATCGAGGCCATCCTGCGCGACCTGCCCGAGACCCGGGCCGACGCCGACGGCGACGCGCCCGACGGCGCGGCCCCCGACTCGGAGGCCGACGAGTTCGACGGCGGCGCCGAGTGAGCCAGGCCCCCGAGGGTCTCGCCGTCGTCGACAAGCCCAGCGGCTGGACGAGCCACGACGTCGTCGCGAAGCTCCGCGGCGTGCTCGGCACCCGCAAGGTGGGGCACGCCGGCACCCTCGACCCGTCGGCCACGGGCGTGCTGCTCGTCGGCGTCGGGCGGGTCACCCGCCTGCTGCGGTTCCTCACCGCCCTGCCGAAGACCTATGTCGGCGAGATCGTGCTCGGCGTCGAGACGAACACCCTCGACGCCGACGGGGAGGTCACCGCCACCCACGACATGGCGGGCGTGACGCTCGACGCGGCGCGAGCCGCCGCGGTCACCCTCACCGGCGACATCATGCAGGTGCCGCCGATGGTGTCGGCGCTCAAGGTGGGCGGCAAGCGCCTCCACGAGCTCGCCCGCCAGGGGGTCGAGGTGGAGCGGGAGGCCCGGCCCGTCACCGTGTACCGCTTCGAGCTCGACGAGGTGCCGGGCGAACCCGGCGTGTTGCGGGCCGAGGTGCAGTGCTCGTCGGGCACCTACGTGCGCACGCTGGCCGCCGACCTCGGTGCCGCGCTCGGCGGTGGGGCCCACCTGCGGCACCTGCGTCGCACCGCCATCGGGTCGTTCACGGTGGAGCACGCCGGCACGGTCGAGGACCCGGTGCTCGTCACGCCGGCCGAGGCGCTGCGCGACTACGACCCGGTCACCGTCGCCGACGAGCTCGCGCGCCTCGTCGGCCACGGGCGGGTGCTCGAGCGTGACCAGCTCGGTGCGACGGGTGACGGCCCGTGGCCGGTGCTCGACACCGAGGGCCGACTGCTCGCCGTCTACGAACCCGCCAAGGGCAGCGCCGTGAAGCCGGCGGTCGTGCTCGCCGGATAGCGGCAGATCGCCGCCGACGGAGCACCCGAGGTTCTCCAGTGGTGTCGCGACGGTGCACACCGGTAGCGTCGCGACCGTGCAGGTCATCCGCGACAACGAGGACAGCCCGACGTCGATCGACGGCTGTGCCGCCACCATCGGCGTCTACGACGGGGTCCACCGCGGTCACCAGTCGGTCATCCGAGCCACCCAGGCCGAGGCCGAGCGGCTCGGGGTCGCCACCGCGGTGGTCACCTTCGACCGTCACCCCGCCACCATCCTCCGCCCCGAGAACGCCCCGCTGCTCCTCACCTCGCTCGAGCAGAAGCTCGAGCTGTTGGAGGCAGCCGGTGTCGACTGCACGTTCGTCGTGCACTTCGACGAGGCCCGCTCGAAGGAGGAGCCCGAGGACTTCGTGCGCGAGGTGCTCGTCGACCGGCTCTCGGTCCGCTCGGTCGTGGTCGGGGAGGACTTCCACTTCGGCCACCAGCGGCGTGGCAACGTCGCGCTGTTGCGCGACCTCGGCCAGGAGCTCGGCTTCGACGTGCACGGCCAGAAGCTGTTGCCCCGCGACGAGGGCATCGAGCCCGTCTCGTCGACCGCCATCCGCCGGGTGCTGGCCGGCGGCGACGTCGCCGCCGCGGCGGAGATGCTCGGCCGTAACCACGAGCTGCGGGGCACCGTCGTGCAGGGCGACCAACGGGGTCGCCTGCTCGGGTTCCCCACCGCCAACATCCCGGTCTCGAACCTCCTCGCGAGGCCAGCCGACGCGGTGTACGCCGGGTGGTACGTCCACCCCGACGGCAGCCGCCACATGGCCGCCATCAACCTCGGCCGTCGCCCGACCTTCTACGAGCACGCCGACACCTCGCTGCTCGAGGCCCACCTCCTCGACTACGAGGGCGATCTCTACGGCGAGGAGGCTCGGGTCGAGTTCGTCGAGCTCCTGCGCTCGGAGATGCGGTTCGAGTCGGTGGAGGCGCTCGTCGCCCAGCTCAGCGTCGACGTGGCGACGGTGCGTCAGGTGCTCGGCTCGTCCTGAGCCCGGGCGGCGGACGCGAGCCGGGCGCGGCGCGCCTGCCAGGTCGCGATGGGCCGGAGCATCCGCACCGCCGACACGACGAGCAACGCGGCGAACAGGCCGCTCGCCACGCCCGGTGACATCCGGGTGGCGAGGAACGAGCCGCCGAACGAGGTGAGCACGCCCGACACGCCGAGGACCGCCGCGAGCCGCAGGTCGGCGTTGCGGCGGCGGACGTTCTGGACCGTGCCGCTGATCGAGGTGGGGATGATGACGAGGAGCGAGGTGCCCTTCGCGGTCGCGGGGTCGATGCCGAGGATCAGCATCTGCGCGGGCACCATGAGGATGCCGCCGCCGACGCCGAAGAGGCCGGCGAGCACACCCGACGCCAGGCCGACGGCGACGACGAGCACGCCGTCGGTCACGCTGATCGATTCGGCGAGCACGGGATCGGGCAGCTCGAAGAGCAGGCGGAGGGCGGTGGCGAGCAGGACGAGGACGAAGCCGATGCGGAGGCGGTCGACCGGGATGGCGTGGATGAGCCGGGCGCCGATCGGTGCGCCGACGATGGCGCCGAGTCCGAGCAGCACCGCGGCCGGGACATCGATCTGGTCCTGGGTGGCGAAGCCGACGACGCCGAACACGGCGATGGGGACGATCGCGGCGAGCGACGTGCCCGATGCCCGCCGTTGCGGCACGCCCAACAGGAGCACCATCGCCGGCACCATCAACACCCCGCCGCCCACGCCGAAGGTGCCCGACAGCAACCCGGCCACCAGTCCGATGAGGAGGGCCCGACCGAAGGGGACGGGTGGATCGGCGGGTGTGGTGTCGGTCACAGAACGTGGTCGCGGTTTCAGGGCGGCGGCGAGGAAACGTTAGGGTATCTAAGTATCGATGGTGCACCGACCGAGCCGGCGGTGACCCTGGGAGGACTCTTGAGCACGACCGACACGGAGGGACCGCGAGGCCTGCTCGGGCTCTTGGCGTTGGAGGAGGTGGGGGCCGACCGCTTCGATGCGCCCACCCCGGCCGAAGGCCCGCCCCGGCTGTTCGGGGGCCAGGTGGCGAGCCAGTCGCTGCGGGCCGCCACCCTCACCGTCGACCCCGACCGGGCGGTGCACTCCCTGCACGCCTACTTCATCCGTCCGGGTCGACCGAACATCCCGCTCCGGCTCGAGGTCGAGCGGGTGCGTGACGGGCGCAGCTTCGCCACCCGCCGGGTCACCGCCCGGCAGGGGTCCGAGGCGATCTTCGTCCTCGACGCCTCGTTCCACGTCACCGAGGACGGCTACGACTGGCAGGTCCCGCCTCCCGAACTCACCCCGGGCCCCGAGGAGATCGAGCCGGGCACCGGCCCCATGGGGATGCGCGCCCGGCCCGGCGCCGAGCCGCCCGACTGGGTGAAGGAGGCCATCAAGGAGCGCGAGGCGGCCGGGGAGACCGTCGATCCCGAGATGGTGGCCCGCATGATGCGGATGCGCCGCGGCGGTCCCTTCGGCGGTGTGTTCGACATGCGCCCGCTCCGAGTGAGCGAGGATTTTCGCCCGCACCCGGCATGGGTCCGCATCAACGAAGACCTCGGCGACGACCCCGCGCTGCACGCCTGCGCGCTGACGTTCGTCTCGGACATGGCCGTGGTCCGCAGTGCACGAGCCCCCGGCTCCACCGACGTGGGCTGGGGTGGGGCGAGCCTCGACCACGCCGTGTGGTTCCACCGCCCGTTCCGGGTCGACGAGTGGCTCTTGTTCTCCGCCGATCCCGTCACCAACTACGGTGCGCGTGGCTTGGCGCGTGGAAGTTTCCACACCTCTGACGGCGTGCTCGTTGCCTCCTTCGTCCAGGAGTGTCTTCTGCGTTCCACCGGCATGCCGCCACCGCCCTGACCGCTCGCCACACCCATCCGTCCCGTTCCGCACCGATCGCACTCCGAGGAGCACTTCCGATGAGCACCACCGAGCCGACCCGCACCCGAACCGACGACGAGCTGCGCGACGAGGTCGTCGCCTGGATGCGCGAGAACCTGCCCGCCGACTGGGTCGCCGGCATCGAGAACGACGACCCCGAGGCCCTCGCCCGCGGCCGCGAGCAACTCGACCAGCGTGAGTTCCTCCGCAAGATCGGCGAGGCCGGCTGGGCCATGCCGACCTGGGAGGTCGAGTACAGCGGCGCTGGCCTCGACGAGGAGCAGGCCGCCATCGTCGAGGAGGTGAAGGACCACTACCGGGTGCCGCGGTCGTTCAACATCCTGGGCTTCGGCCTCGCCGCCCCGACCCTTCGCCAGTGGGGGACCGAGGAGCAGAAGCGGTTCTTCCTCTCGGGCATGGCCCAGGGCGACTGGTGGTGCCAGCTGTTCTCCGAGCCCGGCAACGGTTCGGACATCGCCGGGCTGTCGAGCCGCGCGGTGCGCGACGGCGACGAGTGGATCGTGAACGGCCAGAAGGTGTGGACCTCGGGTGCCCACGTGTCGAAGTGGGGCATGCTCATCGCCCGCACCGACCCCGACCAGCCCAAGCACAAGGGCATCACCTACTTCATCTGCGACATGGAGGCCCCCGGGGTCGAGGTGCGGCCGCTCGTGCAGATCACCGGCGACGCCGAGTTCAACGAGGTGTTCCTCAACGACGTGCGCATCCCCGACGCCTGGCGCATCGGGCCCGAGGGCGAGGGCTGGGCCGTCGCCCAGACCACGCTGCTCAACGAGCGGGTCGCCCTGTCGGGTGCGTTCGGTGGTGGTGCGGCCCGTCGTCGCCGCCGGTCGTCGAGCGCGTCGTCGGGGTCGTCGCTCCCGTCCGATCCCAAGTCCCGTGAGGTGGGGGCGGGCATGATCGGCGGTGGCACCGTCATCGAGGGCCTCATCCGCGAAGCGATCTCCGACGGTCGCTGGGAGTCCGACCGGGTGCTGCGCGATCGGCTCGTGCAGCTCTACATCACCGGCAAGGTCTCGGCGTGGAACATCCAGCGGGCCGCGGCGCAGCGCAAGGCCGGCCAGCCCGGCCCCGAGGGGTCGATCGCCAAGCTGTTCGGCACCGAGTTCAACATGAAGGTCCAGATCCTGTCGGCCGACATGATGACCGGCCCGATGGCCTGGGAGCCCGACGACCAGGCGGCGGCCCTCCGTGCCCGTGCCTTCCTGCGCTCCCGCGGCAACAGCATCGAGGGCGGGACCTCTGAGATCCAGCGCAACATCATCGGCGACCGGGTCCTCGGGCTTCCCCGTGAGCCCGATCCGTACAAGGGCCAGCCCTGGAAGGACGTGCCCCGCAACTAGGCC
>CAZAVX010000069.1:0-15659 GCA_964488835.1 uncultured Iamiaceae bacterium
ACGGCACGCCGGCCTCGCCGGCCACGGCCCGGGCGATGAGGGTCTTGCCGGTGCCGGGGGGCCCGACGAGCAGGATGCCCTTGGGGATGCGCGCACCGATCTCGCCGAACTTCTGGGGGGTCTTCAGGAAGTCGATGACCTCGGTGACCTCCTGCTTCACCCCGGCGTAGCCGGCGACGTCGGCGAAGGTCGTGCCGGGTCGTTCGGTGGTGTAGGTCTTCGCCTTCGAGCGGCCGACCGACATGATGCCGCCCACCTGGCCCTGGGCCCGGCGGATCATCCAGAGCCAGAACAGGGCGATGAGGCCGAAGAAGAACAGGTAGGGGAGGAGCGCGAGGAACCACGGGGTCTCGGGCGTGTCGAACGACGCCCGGGTGTGCTCGTTGAGCAGGGCCCGGTCGGCGTCGGAGAGCGGCACGGGACCGGTGGTGCGGAACGACTCGCCGTTGGTCAGCTCGCCCGAGATGGCGCCGTTGTTGTTGTTGTACTGGACCGTCTCGACGTCGCCCGCCTCGACGAGCTCGAGGAACTCGTAGAACTCGATGCGCTCACCGCCGGACTGGTCGAACAGGACGGGGCTCAACAGCAGGGCGAAGAGCATGCCCACCAGCACGAAGACCGCCCAGCGCGGGAGGCGTGGCTGGGTGCGGTCGCCGCCCGGTGACGGAGGCCCGCCGGCGGGGGAGCGACCCCAGCCGCCGCTCGGCGTCTTGCGCGGTGGGGGCGGCGGAGGCGGGGGAGGCGGCGCCTTGGGGCTCGGGCTCATGGGACCAGCCTAGAAGGTGAGGCCTCCCTTGCGGCCTCGTGGCGGCGCGGCCGACGGTCCGCCGCCCGCGCGGCCGGCGGGACTACCGTGCGCCGCATGGCTCGTTCGTGCGCTCGTCCCGCGTGTCCCTCGCCCGCCGTGGCCACCCTCGCCTACGACTACCGGGGCCAGACCGTGTGGGTCGACCCCCTCGCCGAGGAACCCCACCCGATGACCCACGACCTCTGCAGCCGGCACGCCGACCGCCTCTCGGTGCCCGTCGGCTGGACCCTCGACGACCGGCGCGCCGACGCCGTCGTCGTGCACCACCCCGTCGCCCGCGCGAGCTGAGCCGAACCACCTGAGCTGCCCCGACACCCGAGCGGTCGGTCGGCCACCGCTAGCCTGACCCGGTGGCCTCGCAGCTCCCCCCGACCCCGACCGACGCGCCGTCGCGGCGATCCCGTCCGGTCGACCGCGGGTGGTTCTCCACCATCGACCAGGCCGACCACCTCGTCGGCACCCATCCCGCCCGCTGGGGCATCGGCGACGCTCTGCTCGGGCTGCTCATCGCCCAGGTCGCGAACGTCGTCGCCGCCCTCGTCTACCTCGGCATCAGCGGGCGCGACAGCCTGGACGACCTCAGCGTCACCGTGCTCGTGCTGCTCCAGCTCTCGCTGTGGGTCGGCTACGGGCTCTGGCCGGTCTATGTGTCGACGAGCAAGGGCAGCGGGCTCGCTCGCGACTTCGGGTGGCGCGTCAAGTCCGAGGACACCTATCAGGGCGTGTTGTTCGGCGTGGCGCTCCAGCTGCTCGGCGTCTCGGCGATCTACCTCTTCCTCATGTTGTTCTTCGGCGACCTCGACGTGGGCGACGCGGCGCGCGAGCTCACCGACCTCGCGGTCTCGCCGTTCGACCTCGTCCTGCTCGGCCTCATCGTCGTCGTCGGCGCGCCCGTCGTCGAAGAGCTCTTCTTCCGCGGCCTGGTCCTGCGCAGCCTCGAGCGCCGGTGGGGCTCGAAGGTGGCCATCGCGGTGTCGTCGGTGGTCTTCGCCGGCGTCCACTTCCAGGTCGTCCAGTTCCCGGCGCTGTTGATGTTCGGCCTGGTCGCGGGCTGGCTCACCGTGCGGTCCGGCCGACTCGGGCCGGCGATCTTCGCGCACGTCGGGTTCAACGGGGTCACGATGGTGATCCTCGTCGCCGAACAGCTCTGAGGAACGACGAGTCCCGGTGTGCAGCGCGGGCAGCCGCCGACGCAGGCCGGTCGGGCGCCGCGGCGATACGCTGAGGGGCGGTCGGCGTCCGGGCGAAGGACGCAGGCGATGCACCGGAGGAGGCCCACCATGTCCACTCGCTGTTCCCGCTGCGGCGGGGTGGTCGTCGAGATCGTCCTCGAAGGTGATGGCTCTCCGCTCACGATGAGGTCCTGCTCGGAGTGCGACGCCCGCGAATGGGCGAGCGGCGACGAGCCGATCGAGCTCGACACGGTCATCGGCACCCTCTCCGATCGGGGCGCGCAGCAGCGCAACAAGCGCTCCCGCTGAGCCCGCTCGCCCCGCTGTCGGCGCCTCCTGCCCCGCGGTGGGTGCGTGGAGGTGCCACCATGTCGGGCGCATGCCACCGGCGACGATCGATCTCCCCGAACCCCCGCCGTTCGACCCCGACACCGAGCCGCGCACGCCCACGGTGTGGGAGCGCCTCGCCGCGGTCGAGCCGAGCACATGGGTCGCGGTGCTCGTGCTCGTCGCGTGCGTCGTCTTCACCTTCGTCCAGCTCCACCCCCGCCTGATCCTCCGGAACTCCACTCCTGCCGGCGGCGACATGGGCGCCCACGTGTGGGCTCCCGCGTACCTGCGCGACGAACTCCTGCCGAACCTCCGCCTCACCGGCTGGACACCGGACTGGTACGCGGGCTTCCCGGCGCTGCAGTTCTACATGGTGCCGCCGATGCTCGCGATCGTGCTGCTCGACCTCGTGCTGCCCTACGGCGTCGCGTTCAAGCTCGTCGCCGTGTCGGGCGTGCTGAGCCTGCCCGTCGCCGTGTGGCGCTTCGGCCGCCTCGCCGGGTTCCGGCACCCCGCCCCCGAGCTGATGGCGGTCGGCTCGGTCGCCTTCCTCTTCGACCGCACCTACAGCATCCTCGGCGGCAACATCCCCTCCACGCTCGCCGGCGAGTTCTCCTTCTCCATCAGCCTCAGCCTCGCGATCGTCTATCTCGGCGTCGTCGCGAACGGCCTGCGAACCGGCCGGCACCGGGCGCTCGCCGCCGTGCTCGTCGCCCTCGTGGCCCTCACCCACGTCATCCCGCTGTTCTTCGCCATCGTCGGGACGTTCCTCCTCCTCGCGCTCCATCCGTCGCGCCCGGGCCTGCGCTGGCTGTTCACCGCCGCGCCGGTCGGGGCGCTCCTCGCGATGTGGTGGCTCCTCCCGTTCTGGGCCCAGCGCACGTACATGAACGACATGGGATGGGAGAAGCACCATCCACCCGTCGACGCGTCGCTCGGCGAACAGCTCGGCTTCTGGCTCACCCGCCTGTTCCCCGAGGACGTGCGCCTCGTCGCCGTACTCGCCCTGATCGGTGTGGTCGTCGCGTTCTACCGCCGGTCGGTCCCCGCGCTGTTCCTCGTGGCGATGCTGCTCGTCACCTGCCTCGGGTTCGTCGTCGTCCCACAGGGGCGCCTCTGGAACGAACGCATCCTGCCCTTCGTCCACCTCTGCACCTACCTCCTCGCCGCGTTCGGTGTCGCCGACCTGTTGCGGTTCGCCACCGAGCGTCGCCCCCGCCTGCCCGGGGCGGCCGGCGTCGCGCTCGGATCGGTCGTCGCCTCCTTCGCCGTCCCGCGGCTGCTCGGGCGCCTCGTCGACCTCGGCGGCGACGATCTCTCCTCCCGCATCGCCTCGGGTGTCGCCGACGGTGCCGCCGTGGTGTTCCTCGTCGTCGCCCTCGCGTTCGCGCTCCGGTGGGTGCTCGAACAGGTCGACCGAAGGGGTCGGCTCCTCGTGCGGTCCATTGGCGCGGGCCTGCTCGCCGTCGTGGGGCTCGGCGTCGTCGCCTTCCCGCTCCACGCGCTGCCCCTCGGCGGCTACCGCAACGACGGGGCGTACCGCTGGATGTTCTGGAGCACCCACGACAGCAGCTATGTCCCCTCGTGGGCGAAGTGGAACTTCGAGGGCTACGAGGGCAAGGACGCGTGGCCCGAATACGAGGACGTCGTGCTCACGATGGGCAACATCGGGGCCCGCAACGGCTGCGGCCGTGCGATGTGGGAGTACGACCGCGACCTCGACCGCTACGGCACCCCGATGGCGCTGATGCTCCTCCCGATGTGGACCGACCGCTGCATCGGTTCGATGGAGGGCCTCTACTTCGAGTCCTCGGTCACCACGCCGTACCACTTCCTCAACCAGTCGGCGCTGTCCGAGTCGCCGTCGCGCGCCCAGCGCGACATGCCGTACACCGACTTCGACATCGACCTCGGCGTGCGCCAGCTCCAGCTGATGGGCGTGCGCTACTACATGGCGATCTCCGACCTCGCCACCCGCTCGGCGCGTGCCCACCCCGACCTCGAGGAGATCGCCCAGTCCGGTCCCTGGACGATCTTCGAGGTGCAGGGCGCGCCGCTCGTCGAGCCCCTCGAGTTCGAACCCATCGTGCGCACCGACATCCACGAGGCAGAGCACGAGTGGACCCCCGCGATCGCGCCGTGGTTCCAGGACCCCGACCAGTGGGACCTGCACTGGGCGGCGAGCGGGCCCGACCACTGGCAGCGCACCGACGATCCCAGCTCCGCCGAGCGGCGGGCGCAGACCCCCGTCGAGGTGTCGGCGATCGAGTCCGGCACCGACTGGGTGCGATTCGAGGTGTCGGAGCCGGGCACGCCGATCCTCGTCAAGACCTCCTACCACCCGAACTGGCGCGTCTCGGGAGCCGAGGGCCCGTGGCGGGTCTCACCGAACCTCATGGTGGTCGTCCCCACCGACACCTCCGTCGAACTCACCTATGGGCGCAGCACCGTCGAGTTCGCCGGCTGGGGGCTGTCGGCCGTCGGCCTCGGCCTCCTCGTCCTGCTGGCCCGCGCCGCCCCCCTCGCCATGCCCGCCTGGCCCGAACCCGACGACTCCCTCGACGACGATCCCGAGCCCGAGCCCGACCCCGAGGCCGATCCCGAGCCCGTCGAGGGGTCCGAGGAGCGCGACGAGCGGGTGGGCGCGCCCGATCCCGACCCCGAACCCGACCCGGGGCTCGAACCCGAGCCCGTGGCGAGATCCGAGCCGTGAGCCGCGCCTCGCGCCCGAAGGTCCGCACCACTCCCAATCGGCGGCCAGCCCCTGAGGGCGACACGCGCCTCAGCGTCGTCGTCCCCGCGTTCGACGAGGAGCGGGTCATCGGCACCACGGTCACGACGATCCTCGACGTGCTGGGCGACCTCGAGGGCGGGGTCGAGGTCGTGGTGGTCGACGACGGGTCGAGCGACGCCACCGCCGAGGTCGCCCGCGCCGCCGGCGCCCACCGGGTCATCGAGCTGCCGCAGAACACCGGCAAGGGCGCCGCGGTCCGAGCCGGTGCTCTCGCCGCGACGGGCCGCACCGTCGCCTTCACCGATGCCGACCTCGCCTACGCACCCGACCAGATCCTCCCGCTCCTCGAACGGGTCGAAGAGGGCTGGGATCTCGTCGTCGGCAGCCGCTACGTCGAGGGGTCCACCGCGGAGGTGTCGGCCTCGCTGCTGCGCCGCATCGGCGGCCGGGTCGTCAACCTCCTCGTGCGCCTCGTCCTCGCCGGCGACCACGCCGACACCCAGTGCGGTCTCAAGGCGTTCCGCCGCGACGTCGCCCAGCTGCTCTTCACCGAGGCGCGCATCGACGGGTTCGCCTTCGACGTCGAGCTCTACGCGCTCGCCGAACGGCACCAGCTCTCGCTGCTCGAGGCGCCGGTGCGGGTCGTCAACTCCACCACCTCGAGCGTCCGGCTCACCCGCGACACCGCGGTGCTCGTGCTCGATCTCCTGCGCATCAGCTGGTGGCTCCGGCGGGGCGGCTACCCGCCGGTCGACCCCGAGGCCCTCCCACCGGCGCGTGTGGAGGTCGACGGTGGGTAGTGCGTAGCCTGCCGCCCATGGCGTCCCCCCACGTGCTCGACCAGATCGTGAAGGCCTACGACATCCGGGGCACCTACCCCGATCAGATCGACGCGGGCGTGGCCCGGGCGCTCGGCACCGCGTTCGCCCGCTTCGTCCTCGACGGATCGACCCCGCCCTCGCGGGTACTCGTCGCCCGCGACATGCGCCCCTCCGGGCCCGAGCTCGTCGAGGCCTTCAGCGAGGGCGTGCTCGAACAGGGGCTCGACGTCGTCGACCTCGGGCTCGCGTCCACCGACATGATGTACTTCGCCGCGGGCCACCTCGACGCCCCCGGCGCGATGTTCACCGCCTCCCACAACCCCGCGCAGTACAACGGCATCAAGCTGTGCCTCGCCGGTGCGGCGCCCGTCGGCCAGGACACCGGCCTCGACCAGATCAAGCGGGTGGCGGCCGATCCGCCGGGCCCGGCGGCCACCCGGGGCACCCGCCACGAGCTCGACCTCATGGACGAGTTCGTCGCCCACGTACGCTCCTTCGTCGACCTCGGCGCCCTCCGCCCGCTGAAGGTCGTCGCCGACACGGCGAACGGCATGGGCGGCCTCGTCGTGCCGAAGGTGTTCGACGGCCTGCCGTTCGATCTCGAGGTGATGTACCCCGAGCTCGACGGCACGTTCCCGAACCACCCGGCCGACCCCATCCAGGTCGAGAACCTCGCCGACCTGCGGGCCCGGGTCGTCGAGACCGGCGCCGACGTCGGCCTCGCCTTCGACGGCGACGCCGACCGGGTGTTCCTCGTCGACGAGCGGGGCGAACCCGTCTCGGGCTCGCTCACCACCGCGCTCATCGCCATCGGGGTGCTCGAGAAGCATCCCGGCTCCACCATCATCCACAACCTCATCTGCTCCAAGACCGTCCCCGAGGTCATCGTCGAGCACGGCGGCACCCCGGTCCGCTCGCGGGTCGGCCACTCGTTCATCAAGCAGGTGATGGCCGAAACCGGCGCGGCGTTCGGCGGCGAGCACTCCGCCCACTACTACTTCCGCGACAACTGGCGGGCCGACTCCGGTCTCATCGCGAGCCTCGTCGTGCTCGAGCGCCTCAGCCTCGCCGGCACCACCCTCTCCGAGCTGCTCGCCCCCCTCGACCGGTACGCGGCCTCCGGCGAGATCAACACGGTCGTCGACGACCCCCAGGCCGTCATCGAGCGGGTCGCCGCGGCCTACGCCGAGCATCCCCAGGACCGCCTCGACGGCCTCACCGTCGACGCCGGCGACTGGTGGTTCAACCTGCGACCTTCCAACACCGAGCCGCTGCTGCGGCTCAACCTCGAAGCACCGACCCGGGCCGAGTGCGACACTCGCGTCGCCGAGGTGCGCGCACTCCTCACCGACTGAAAGGCTGCTGCTCCCATGGCCCTCGACCCCAAGCTCCTCGAGATCCTCGCCTGCCCCGACGACAAGGGCCCCCTGCTCTACTTCGCCGACGAGGACTCGCTCTACAACCCCCGCCTGAAGCGCCGCTACCTCATTCGCGACGACATCCCCGTCATGCTCGTCGACGAGTCCGAGACCGTCGACGACGCCGAGCACCAGCGGCTCCTCGACAAGGCCGCCGCCGAGGGCATCGAGCCCACGTTCGCGGTCTGACGGAGGGCGCCGTGAGCACCGAGCACCCCGACTCCACCGGCCTCCGCGACGCCCTGTTGCGCCGGCCCGAGCTCGTCGCCGGGTTCGTCGACCCCATCGCGCAGATCGACGGGCTCCCCACCCGCGAGCAGATCTCCAACATCGTCGTCATCGGCATGGGCGAGGCCGCGCTCGCCGGCGACCTCGTCGACGCCGTCGCCGGGCCGTTCACCTCGGTGCCCATCGTCGTGCACCGCGGCTACGAGCTCCCCTCGTTCGTCGCCCCCGACTCCCTCGTCATCGCCCTCTCCGTGTCGGGCACCACCGACGAGACCATCGAGGCCACCGAGGCGGCGTACGAAGCGGGCGCGCCGCTCCTCTCGGTCACCCGCGCCGACGGCCACCTCGCCGAGCTCGTCGACGCGTGGGGCACGCCGATGGTCGTGCTGCCCGACGACGTCGGTCCCCGTCTCGAGCTGGTGCCACTCGCGCTCGCGTCGCTGCTCGCCCTCGAGCAGATCGGCTTCTTCCCTGGCGGTCGTGAGTGGATCGCCCAGGCGGTCGAGCAGCTCCGCCGGCGACGCGACCAGCTCGCCGGCCCCGCGAGCCCCGCCGCGACCCTCGCCCGCGCCATCGGTCGCACGCTGCCGGTCATCTACGGCGCGGGGCCCATCGGTCGGGTGGCGGCCATGCGGTGGAAGCAGCAGTTCAACCTCGCGGCGAAGGTCCCCGCCTTCACGAGCTTCGTGCCCGAGCTGTGCCACAACGAGATCTCCGGCTGGGGCCAGCACGGCGACGTCACCCGCCAGGTGTTCACCCAGGTGAACCTGCGCCACGCCGAGGAGCACCCCCACGACACCGCCCGGTTCGACCAGGTCGACGCCCTCACCCTCGAGGTGGTGGCCGAGATCCTCACCGTCACCGCCGAAGGCGAGGGGAGCCTCGCCCAGCTGCTCGACCTCGTGTACCTCGGCGATCTCACCGCGGTGGAGCTCGCGCTCGCCGAGGGAGTCGACCCCGGACCGGCCCCCGCGGTCGAGGCCGTGCGGGTCGTCACCCGCTAAACTCGTCCGTCGGCCTCACCGGGGCCGGGCTGCACGGAGTGGGTCAGTGGACCCCAGCTCACACCGGACCTACCGTCTTGGCGCGCCGACCCGAGCGCGCCCCGAACTCCGTGGAGCTCGCAGCGAATGACCCTCACCGATCTCGCCCCCGACCGCGCCGGCAACCTCGACTACAAGGTCGCCGACCTCTCCCTCGCCGGCTTCGGCCGCAAGGAGATCCAGCTCGCCGAACACGAGATGCCCGGCCTCATGGCCATGCGCGCCGAGTACGTCGACTCGCAGCCCCTCGCCGGGGCCCGCATCGCCGGCTCGCTGCACATGACCGTGCAGACCGCGGTGCTCATCGAGACCCTCACCGCGCTCGGTGCCGAGGTGCGCTGGGCCTCGTGCAACATCTTCTCGACCCAGGACCACGCCGCCGCGGCCGTGGTGGTCGGCCCGAACGGCACCGCCGACGCGCCGACGGGCGTGCCGGTGTTCGCGTGGAAGGGCGAGACCCTCGAGGAGTACTGGTGGTGCACCGAGCGCATCCTGCGCTGGCCCGACGGCGGTGGCCCGAACATGATCCTCGACGACGGGGGCGACGCCACCCTGCTCGTCCACAAGGGGGTCGAGTTCGAGAAGGCCGGTGCGGTGCCGAGCCCCGACACCGCCGACTCCGAGGAGTTCGAGGTGGTGCTCCGGCTCCTCACCCGCACCCTCGAGGAGGACGCCGAGCTGTGGCGGCGCACCGCCGAGGGCATCAAGGGCGTCACCGAGGAGACCACCACCGGCGTCCACCGCCTCTACCAGATGATGGAGGCCGGCACGCTCCTCTTCCCGGCCATCAACGTCAACGACTCGGTCACCAAGTCGAAGTTCGACAACCTCTACGGGTGCCGCCACTCGCTCATCGACGGCATCAACCGGGCCACCGACGTGATGATCGGCGGCAAGACCGCCGTCGTGTGCGGCTACGGCGACGTCGGCAAGGGATGCGCGCAGTCGCTCCGCGGCCAGGGCGCCCGGGTGATCATCACCGAGATCGACCCCATCTGCGCGCTCCAGGCAGCGATGGAGGGCTACCAGGTCACCACCCTCGAGGACGTGATCGACACCGCCGACATCTTCATCACCGCCACCGGCAACAAGAACATCATCACCGCCGAGCACATGGCCCGCATGAAGCACCAGGCCATCGTCGGCAACATCGGCCACTTCGACAACGAGATCGACATGGCCGGGCTCAACCGCATGTCCGACGTGCGCCGGGTCACCATCAAGCCCCAGGTCGACGAGTACGTCTTCCCCGACGGCCACTCGGTCATCGTCCTCGCCGAGGGCCGCCTCCTGAACCTCGGCTGCGCCACCGGGCACCCGAGCTTCGTGATGAGCAACAGCTTCACGAACCAGGTGCTCGCCCAGGTCGAGCTGTGGACGAACCTCGACGCCTACGAGCGGTCGGTGTACACCCTGCCCCGCCACCTCGACGAGAAGGTCGCCCGCCTGCACCTCGACGCTCTCGGCGTGAAGCTCACCCGGCTCACCGACGACCAGGCCGACTACCTCGGCATCCCGGTGAACGGCCCGTTCAAGCCCGACCACTACAAGTACTGAGCATCACCCGAACTGCGAGTGTGAGCGGTCGCGTGGCGGCCGCTCACACTCGCAGTTCGGTCGCTAACCTGCCTCCCGAACGGCCGTCGACGAGGGGGGACAGCGGGTGGATCAGCTCGAAGGGCGCGTGGCGGTCATCACCGGAGCGGCGAGCGGCATCGGCGCGGCGATGGCCCGCCGGTTCGCCGCCGAGGGCATGGGCCTCGTGCTCGCCGATGTCGAGGAGCCGCCCCTCGACGCCCTCGTCACCGAGCTGTCGGCCGCGGGCGCCGAGGTCATCGGCGTGCCCACCGACGTGTCCGACGCCGGGTCGATGGACCACCTCGGCCAGGCGGCGTTGGCCCGGTTCGAGCGGGTCAACGTGGTCTGCAACAACGCCGGGGTCAGCGGCTCGTCCGCACCGGTCCACGAGCTCACCGCCGCCGACTGGGACTGGGTGCTCGGCGTCAACCTCATGGGCGTCGTGCACGGGCACCGGGTGTTCCAGTCGCACCTGATGGGCCACGGCGACGGCCACATCGTGAACACCGCCTCGGTGGCGGGACTCACCGCGTTCGCCGGGCTCGCCCCCTACCACGCGAGCAAGCACGCGGTGCTCGCCCTCTCCGAGGTCGTCCACTCCGAGCTCGCGGCGGCGGGGTCGACGGTGGGCATCAGCGCGCTCTGTCCGGGCTTCGTCAACACCCGAATCGCCGAGTCGGACCGCAACCGGCCCGAGCAGCTGCCCGACCCCTTGGTGGGCGACGCCGACCCCGAGCTGGTGCGGGCGATGATCCGCGACTTCTTCGCCAGCAAGCAGTCGCCCGACGAGGTGGCCGGCCTCGTGGTCGACGCGATCCTCTCCCGGCGGTTCTACGTGTTCACCGCGGATGCCTGGAGCGCCCAGATCGCCGAGCGCCACGCCGACATCCAGGCGGGTCGCAACCCCCGTCCGAAGGGGTCGATGGTGGAGGAGACCTCCGGGTAGGTCCGGCCGGGGGACCCACCCGGAGCGACGTCCTCCGCGCTAGTTCGAGCAGTCGAGCTCGCCGTCCGGGAAGATCAGCGTGGCGGTCTCGCCCTCCTCGAGCAGGGCCTTGACCGCGATGCAGCCGATGACGACCGGGTCGTCCTTACTGCCCTCGCTGAGGTACACGCGGAACTCGCCGTCGACGTAGTCGACCCGGTCGGCCTTCAGCGCCGCGCTCATGCCGAGGGCGACGTGCTCGCGGGAGATGCTGTCGGGCAGGTTGACGCCGTCAGCGGTGATGACATCGGACACGTCGATGTCCGCGTCGTCAGCACCGCCCTGGTCGGCACTGCCCTGATCCTCACCGCCCAGGTCGCCATCGGTGTCGCCGTCGGTGGCGTCATCCGCCTCGGCAGCGGGACGGGTGTCGGGTGACGACGCGCCCCCCGACGAGGAGTCGTCGTCCGAGCAGGCGACCGCGAACGGGCCGAGTGCGAGGACGGCGAGCAGGGCGAGGGAACGACGCGAGAACGAACGGGACACGAAGACCTCCTGATCGATGGAACGGGCCACCCTAGTCAGGCGCCCGCGCCACCCCGGACGGCCGGGTCGAGCGGCGGTGGACCCCGCTCGGTCAGCGCGTCGAGTCGAAGCGCTCGAGGAAGAACTGGACGTTCGGGCCGATCGTCACGGCGAAGAGCACCGTGCCGAGCCCCACCGTCCCGCCGAGCGCGAATCCGGCGGCCAGCGCGCTCAACTCGATGAGCGTGCGCACCCGTCGCACCGACGGTCCCCGTCGGGCGATCGCGGTCATCAGGCCGTCGCGGGGGCCGGGACCCATCCCCGCGCCGATGTAGAGCCCCGAGCCGGGCCCGAAGAGGAACGTGCCGACGAGGAGGAATGCCAGCCGCTGCCACAGGACCGAGGGCTCGGGAAGCCAGAGCAGCGTGAGGTCGATCGTCACCCCGATGAGGATCATGTTGGCGAAGGTGCCGAGGCCCGGTCGCTCGCGCAGGGGGATCCACACCAGCATCAGCGCCGCGCCCGCGAGGATGCCGGCGGTGCCGATGGGGATGCCGGTGCGCTGGTTGATGCCCTGGTGGAGGACGTCCCAGGGGCCGAGGCCCAGGTCGGCGTTGATCATCAGCGCGATACCGAGTCCGCACAGCACGAGGCCACCGACGAGGCGCGGCAGCCGCCTCACGAGCTCCTGGGGCGGGAGGACGAAGCTGGTGGTGACCGGAACCTGACCTGGCACGCGGGCAGCGTACCGACCCCGACGACGAGGTCGAGCGGGTCGAGTGTCACAGCGCCTTCGCACGATGTCGTCATGCTGCTCACCGATCGATGCCCCGTCTGCCGCGTGCGGGGTGGGAGCCCTTGTCCGGAGTGCCGCGAACTGTTCGTGCCCGTCGGCGCGCTGTCCCCGCCTCCGGGGTGCGAGGCGCTCGTCGCCGCGACGTGGTACCGGGAGGCGGCCCGCCCCCTGGTCTCCGGCCTCAAGTACCGCGACCAGCGCGCCTCGGTCGGGTTCGTCGCCGACCTCATGGTCGCCGCCGTCACCGCCGAGCCCGGTCCGCTGGCTGCCCGGGCACCCGGGGCCGTCACCTGGGCGCCCACCAGTGCCGAGCGCCGACTCCAGCGGGGGTTCGACCACGCGGAGCTGCTGGCGCGGGCCGTCGCCCGTCGGCTCGGGGTGCGGTGCCGACCGCTGCTCGTCCGAGTGGGTCGGACCGCCCAGACCGGACGTGCGGGGGCGGTGCGCCGGGCCGACCCTCCGCGGTTCCGCCCCACCCGACGTCGGGTCCCCGACACGGTCCTCGTGGTCGACGACGTCGTCACCACCGGGGCCACCCTGTCGGCCGCCGCGCACGCCCTCACCCTCGGCGGCGCGGCCAGCGTCGTGGCCCTGGTGGCCGCCGCGACCCCACCACCGTCCGACTAGCGTGCCTGCCGATGTCCGACGACACCGCGCTCCGGGTGCTGGTCTGTGACGACCATCCGCTGTTCCGTCGTGCCGTCGTCACCTCCCTCGAGGACTCGGGTCTCGAGGTGGTCGCCGAGGCGGCCACCGGCTCCGAAGCGGTCCGCCGGGCGATCGACCACGCACCCGACGTCATCCTCATGGATCTGCGCATGCCCGAGGGCACCGGCATCGAAGCCACCGCCGCCATCCGGCGGGCGCGCCCCTGGTCGCGGGTGCTCGTGCTCACCGTGAGCGACGACCTCGACGAGCTCCTCGCGGCGATGCGGGCCGGGGCGCTCGGCCACCTCCGCAAGGAGGACTCGATGGCCGTCCTCGCCGGCGCGGTGCGGGCCGTGCACCGAGGGGAGGTCATCGTGGGCCCCTCCCTCGCCCGCGCCCTCCGCCACGAGCTCGCCCGCCTCGAGCGCGACGTGGCGGCGCCACGCCGGGTCGAGGGTCCCGACCTGTGGACGCTCTCGGACCGCCAGGCCGACCTGCTCGACCGCCTCGTCGACGGCCTCGACCTCGCGGAGGCCGCGAGCTCGCTCGGCATCGACCTCGCCATGGCCCGCACCGAGCTGCGCGCCGTCGTGCAGGGCGTGCACCGGCTGGCGGCACTCGAGGACGCGACGGCCTGACCGGCGCTGCCGGCGGGCCTCGGTAGACTCGGAACCCTCATGGGAATGTTGAAGAAGGTCCTGCGCGCGGGCGAGGGCAAGAAGCTGAAGGCCCTGGCGGCGCTCGTCCCCGAGATCGGGGCGCTCGAACCGGAACTCGAACGGCTCTCCGACAGCGAGCTGCAGGCCAAGACCGGCGAGTTCAAGCAGCGGATCGACAACGGTGAGCCCCTCGACGATCTGCTCGTCGAGGCCTTCGCCGTCACGCGCGAGGCCGCGAAGCGGGTCATCGGCCAGCGCCACTACGACGTCCAGTTGATGGGCGGCGCCGCCCTGCACTTCGGCTGGGTCGCCGAGATGAAGACCGGCGAGGGCAAGACCCTCGTCTCCACCCTGCCGGTGTACCTCAACGCCCTCAGCGGCAAGGGCGTCCACGTCGTCACCGTGAACGACTACCTCGCGACGTTCCACCGCGACTGGATGGGCCGCATCTACCGGTGGATGGGCCTCGAGGTCGGGCTCGTCGTCCCCGGCAACCACGATGCCGCCCACAAGCGCGAGCAGTACGCCGCCGACATCACCTACGGCACGAACAACGAGTTCGGCTTCGACTATCTCCGCGACAACATGGTGATGTCGCTCGACCGCAAGACCCAGCGGGGCCACAACTACGCCATCGTCGACGAGGTCGACTCCATCCTCATCGACGAGGCCCGCACCCCGCTCATCATCTCGGGCCGTCTCGCCGACGCCGCCCAGATGTACTACCAGTTCGCCGCCATCGTGCGAGGGCTCGAGCGCGACGTCGACTACGAGGTCGACGAGGAGAAGCGCACGGTCTCGCCACTCGAGTCGGGCATCGAGAAGGTCGAGGCGGCGCTCGGCGTCGAGAACCTCTACGACCAGGTCGACACCAACCTCATCCACCACATGTCGGCGGCGCTCAAGGCCAAGGAGCTCTACCGGCGCGACAAGGACTACATCGTCGTCGACAACGAGGTGAAGATCGTCGACGAGTTCACCGGGCGCATCCTCGAGGGCCGTCGCTGGTCCGAGGGTCTCCATCAGGCGGTCGAGGCGAAGGAGGGGGTGAAGATCAAGGAAGAGAACCAGACGATGGCCACCATCACCTTCCAGAACTACTTCCGCCTCTACGACAAGCTCGCCGGCATGACCGGCACCGCCGAGACCGAGGCCGCCGAGCTGATGAGCACCTATGGCCTCAACGTCGTCCCGATCCCCACCAACAAGCCGATGATCCGGGTCGACCACCCCGATCTCATCTACAAGACCCACGACGCGAAGTTCGCCGCCCTCGTCGACGACATCGTCGAGCGCAACCGGGTCGGCCAGCCCGTGCTCGCGGGCACCGCCTCGGTCGAGCACTCCGAGGAGCTGTCGAAGCTGCTGGAACGCCGCGGGGTCAAGCACGAGGTCCTCAACGCGAAGCAGCATTTCCGCGAGGCCGAGATCGTCGCCCAGGCCGGCCGTCTCGGTGCGGTCACCGTCGCCACGAACATGGCCGGTCGAGGCGTCGACATCCTCCTCGGCGGCAACCCCGAGCTGCTCGCGGCCCGGGAGGTGCGGGCCGAGGGTCTCGACCCCGACAGCGAGGAGGGACGCGCCCGCCTCGCCGAGCTGCTGCCCCGCTACGAGGCCGAGTGCGAGCGCGAGGGCGAGAAGGTGCGCGAGCTCGGCGGGCTCTACGTGTGCGGCACCGAGCGTCACGAGAGCCGCCGCATCGACAACCAGTTGCGGGGCCGCGCCGGCCGCCAGGGCGACCCGGGCGAGAGCCGGTTCTACCTGTCGCTCGAGGACGACCTCATGCGCCTCTTCGCCACCGGCGCGATGAACTGGGTGATGGGCAAGGCCCTCCCCGACGACGTGCCGATCGAGGCGAAGATGGTCACCAAGGCCATCGAGCGCGCGCAGAACACCGTCGAACAGCGCAACGCCGAGATCCGCAAGAAC
Source organism: uncultured Iamiaceae bacterium (assembly GCA_964488835.1). Classification (GTDB taxonomy): domain Bacteria; phylum Actinomycetota; class Acidimicrobiia; order Acidimicrobiales; family SKKL01; genus SKKL01. Next base: position 15,615 of record CAZAVX010000069.1, read on the forward strand.
GTCCTCAAGTACGACGAGGTGATGAACGAGCAGCGCAAGGTGATC
>CAZAVX010000070.1:0-11514 GCA_964488835.1 uncultured Iamiaceae bacterium
GCGGTCAGCCGCCGAGGCGACCCGCGATCGTCGTGGCGATGGGCGCCACCATCTCCACGGTGGTCTGCCCCTCGACGCGGAGCGCCACGACGAGCGTGCGTCCGCCGACGAGCGCAGAGATCGTGCGCCCACCCGTGGCGCCCTTGGTCTCCGACGACACACCCGGCGCGGTGAGCGCCTCGTCGCCGACACCGTCGAGAGGTTCGCCCGGCAGGTTCTGGGAGTGGAGGTCGTAGCGGTCGCGACCCTCGACCACCGCGACGATGAAGAGGCCGTCGTCGTTCTCCCAACTGCACTGGCTGTACCGGAGCCCGTCGATCGCGACATCGTCCTCGCCCTCGGGCTCCGCGGCGCCGATGAGCTCCTCGACCTCGGCCGGCTCGACCAGCGTGCAGGCGTCGGGGATCTCGGCGTCCGCCGACTCGTCCCCCGACCCCTCCGACCCCTCGGTGTCGTCGGCGTCGTCGACCCCGTCGGTGTCGTCGACCGCGTCCGAGTCGTCGCCGTTCGTCGCATCCGTGGCGACATCCTGTGACGTGGTGTCGGTCGCAGCACTGCCGTCGTCGTCGCCGCACCCGCCGAGGACCAGCAGTGCGATCGCGGTCAGGGCGAGAGCGGTCGTACGGAACCTGCGCATGTCGGGAGTCCTCCGAGGTTCGGCGTCGTGAGGGAGACGGACGAGGCGAACCATCGGTTGACACGGGCCGCTCGACAACCCGTATCCCTATCACGCGGGTGCCCCGCCCGCGCTCGGAGAATGGCTCTTGTCGCGCGCTCCGCGCGGGAGTACCGTGACCGTCAAGCGCGATACGCGCTTCACACAAAGCAGGGTTTACGGGATCGGGCGGACTGGAGGGGACCCACCGTGCGGTCCATCGACACCGGTTTCGAGCACCCCGGTTTCACACGGCTCGATCACCTCGCCGACGCGTCGACGATCAAGCGTCGCGCTCCGCGAGCCCGGCGTCGCCCCGCACCACGGCCCCCCGGTTCCTGATCGCCGGCGTCGCGCGCTGCGTGACGCAGCGGGTCGGCGTCCGCGTCCATCTCCGGGTCACCGGTGAGATCGAGCCGACCGTCGCGATCACCGACGTCGACGTGAAGTACGACCCGTCCATCAACCCGTTCGCGCCGGGCCGACTCGAGATCTCCTACACCGTCACCAACACCGGCAACGTACGCCTGAGCTCCCGCCAGCAGGCCGAGATCGCCGGCCTCTTCGGCCTCCCCACGGGTGCCGACACCGGTGAGAGCGGGCTCGTCGGCGAACAGGCCGAGATCCTCCCCGGCCAGAGCGCCGAGGTCGCGGCCGAGATCGAGGGCGTGTGGCCTCTCGGCCGGGTCACGACCGAGATCGTCGCCTCCCAACAGGCGGCCGGGGCCGACACCCCCTTCGAGGTGGTGGAGCTGGTGTCGGCGACCGCGGCGGTGTGGGCGGTGCCGTGGCCCCAGCTCCTCGTTCTCCTTCTCGTGGTCGGACTGCTCCTGGTGTGGCGTCGCCGACGGCGCGCCCAGCGGCGCAAGGTGGAGCAGCTCGTCGCCGCCGCCCGGGCCGAGGGCGAACTGGCCGGCGCGGCAACCCGGACCGAGGACGAGCCGCTCATCCGCGCGAACGGGGCCGGCGGCGGTCAGCCGGTCTCGGCGAGCAGGCCTCCGAGGTAGGCGCCGAGGGCGAGGTCGTCGGTCGCCCCGAAGAACGAGTGGCGGAGCCGCCCGGCGCGGTCGACGAGCAGCATCGTCGGTGTGCCCCGCAGCGCGTAGCGGGACATGGTGGCGGGGATCGTCTGGCCCTCCACGGGCCGATCGACGGCGACGGGGAAGTCGATCCGGTACTCGGCGAGGAACACCCTCAGCGCGTCGGGACCCATCACCTCGTGGTGCTCGAAGACGGTGTGCAGGCCGAGCACGCGCACCTGCTCGGGGTCGAACGACCGGTGCACCCGCAACGCCTGGGGGATCCCGTGGCTCACGCATCCGGGACAGAGCATCTGGAACGCCTCGATCACCACGACCCGGCCACGCAGGTCGGCCAGGTCGACGGGCGGGCTGTTCACCCACTCGGCGACGTCGAGCTCCATCACCTCGTCGGTCATGGTTCGACCATACGGGGCGACGGCGGCCGATGCCGGGGGGCGGTCGCCGTCGCGGACCCGATCGGCCCCCCGATACGGTGGATGATGTATCAACCGCCCTGGCTCGGAGGACTTCCGGATGGCGCTCACCGACGAAACCACCCTGCTCACCGTCGACGTGTGGGCCGACGTGCTCTGCCCCTGGTGCTACATCGCCGAGGCACGACTCGCGGCGGCCATCGACAAGGCAGAGCACGGTGGGCAGGTCGAGCTGCGGCTCCACACCTTCGTGCTCGACCCCGATTTCCCCACCGAGCCTCGGCCGGTGGTCGACTACCTCAGCGGCAAGTACGGGGTCGCCCGGGAGGTCGCCGAGGGCATGGAGCGCAAGGCGGCCCGCATCGCACAGGAGGAAGGCCTCCCCTACGAGGTCGGCCGCTCGATCCGCAGCTCGTTCGACGCCCTTCGGCTCATGCACCTCGCCGCCGAGCACGGCGTGGCGTGGGAGCTCATGCGCGAGGTCCAGCGCGAGGCGTTCGCCGGCAACCCCGCCGCGTTCGACCACGACACGCTCGTCGAGATCGGTGGGCGACTCGGGATCCCGGAGGCCGAGGCGCGCGACGTCCTCGCCTCGGACCGCTACACCGCCGAGGTGCACGCCGACCACGACCGTGCCGTCCAGTTGGGCGCCACCGGGGTACCGTTCGTGGTGGTCGGCAACCGCTTCGGCATCCCAGGCGCGGTGAGCACCGAGCAGTACGCCGCGGTGATCGACGAGGCATGGGAGCAGATCGATGGAGAACGCTGAGCACGACACGGATCGGGCCGACGCCGACACCCCGGCTGCACCCCCGCGGATGCCGCTCGTGCAGCTCGTCTCCGACGAGAACGCTGCGATGTGCGACCCGGTGACCGGGGTGTGCGTCGTGCCCGACCTCGAGCCCGCCGACGAGTCGACCGAGCAGACGTAATGTCGCCGGGCCCCGTCGCCTGGTGACGGCTAGCCTCTACTCCCGCTCGAGCAGGAGGTAGTGGTCGAAGTCGTTCGGCGCGTGGAGGCGCCGGACGATGCGCCACCCCGTGCCCTCGACGAGGGCCGGGGCCTCGGCGGCGGACACGTTGCGTTGCCGCCACCACGGTGTCGCGAGGTCGCCGTAGCGGAGCCGCAGCCCGATCTCGCCCTGGCCGGCGTCGTTCACCGAGTCGGTGACGAGCACCGCGCCGGGCGCGCTGATCTCCGCGAGCCGGCGCAGCAGCCGGCGGATGCCCTCCCACGACCCACCGAGGCCGATGTTCCCGCAGAGGAGGAGCACGGCACGCCAGGCCCGGTCGGTCGGCGGGTCGTTGAGGTCGGTCGTCCGCACGTCGCGAACCCCGCGACGTCGACACACCTCGGCGGCGCCGGGCGAGTTCTCGACGGCGACGACTTCGAGACCGCGCCCCTGGAGGTGCAGCGCGGCACGGCCCGCCCCGGCTCCGAGGTCGAGCACCGGCCCAGCGGTGACGGCGGCGAGCAGCTCGCGCTCCTCGGGCTCCCACTCCGGCTCGGAGCGGAAGAACCATTCGGCGTCGAGGGCGGGCACCCCCACCCCCTCCTCCAGCTCGAGGACGAGCATGTCGCCGTCGCGTCCCTCGAGGTGGTCGAGGAGGGCCGCGCCCCACGCGTCGCCGATCGCCACCCGGTCGTCGTTCACCGTCACGACCCTCAGGATGGCCGATGGTCAGGCGTCGGGCGACGGCCGGAGGTCGACCCGCCGGAGGAGCTGGGCATTGAGTGCGACGACGATGGTCGACGCGCTCATCAGCACCGCGGCGAGGGCGGGCGGCATGGCGATCCCCGCCCAGGCGAGCGCGCCGGCGGCGAGGGGGATGGCGAGGAGGTTGTAGCCCGCGGCCCACCAGAGGTTCTGGATGCTCTTGCGATAGGCGGCCCGGGAGAGCCGGATCACGCTGACGACCGCGCGCGGGTCGGAGGTGGCGAGGATGAGCCCGGCAGACTCGATCGCCACGTCGGTGCCCGCGCCGATGGCGATGCCCACGTCGGCGCGGGCCAGCGCGGGCGCGTCGTTGACGCCGTCGCCCACCATCGCGACGGTGAGCCCGCGGGCTTGCAGCTCGGCGACCTTGGCGTCCTTGTCCTCCGGGAGCACCTCGGCCATCACCTCGTCGACCTCGAGGTCGCGCCCGACCGCCTCCGCGACCTCCCGGGCATCGCCGGTGATGAGCACCACCCGGTGCCCCATCGCCCGCAGCTCGGCCACCGCGGCGCGCGCCTCGGGCCGCACCTCGTCCTCGAGCGCGATGCCCCCGATGATGGTGACCTCGCGGGTCAGGTAGAGCACCGAGGCGCCACGCTCGCGCCAGCCGTCGGCCCACTCCGCCAGCGCGTCGGGCTCGGTGAGCTGTCGGTCACGGAGCATGTTGGGCCCGCCGACCGCGTGGGCGACGCCGTCGATGGACGCCTCGACACCGCGCCCGGTGACCGAGCGGAACCCGGTGGCCGTCGCGATCTCCCCGCGCTCTTCGGCGGCGGCGACGATGGCGCGGGCGAGCGGGTGCTCGCTGTCGGATTCGACGCCGGCGGCGAGCCGCAGCACCTCGTCGTCGGACGTGCCGTCGCCGGCGACGCCGACCACGACGTGCGCGCCCTTGGTGAGCGTGCCGGTCTTGTCGAAGAGGAACGCGTCGACGGTGCGGCTCCGCTCGAGCGCGAGGCGGTCCCTCACGAGGATGCCGTGGCGGGCGGCCAGCGCCGAGGAGATCGAGGTCGTGAGCGGGATCGCGAGACCGAGCGCGTGGGGACAGGAGATGACGAGCACCGAGACGACCCGCGTGACCGCCTCGTCGCCGTCGCCGACCACCGACCAGACGATCGCGGTGACGACTGCGGCGCCGGTGGCGACGTAGAAGAGGAGAGCGGCGGCCCGGTCGGCGAGGACCTGGGCGCGCGAGCGCGAGGCCTGGGCCTCGGCGACGAGCCGCTGGATCCCCGCGAGGGTCGTGTCGTCCCCGACCGCCTCGATCCGCACGCGGATCGCCGAGTCCGTCGACACGGTGCCCGCCACCAGCTTGTCGCCCGGCGCCTTCGGGACCGGCTTCGACTCGCCGGTGATCATCGACTCGTCGAGCTCGGCGGCGCCCTCGACGATCTCGCCGTCGGCGGGCACCCGTGCCCCCGCCCGGACGAGCACGAGGTCGCCCGCCTCCAGCTCGTCGAGCGGGACCGCGTCGACCGAGCCGTCGGGCGCGATGCGCTCGGCCTCCTCGGGCAACAGCTCGGCGAGCGCGGCGACGGCGTCCTGGGCCTGGCCGAGGGCCTTCATCTCCTGCCAGTGGCCGAGCAGCATGACGGTGACCAGCGCCGCGAGCTCCCACCAGAAGTCGAGGTCGAAGCGGTCGAGGGAGGTGGCCATCGACGCGACGTAGGCGACGGTGATCGCCATGGCGATGAGCAGCATCATCCCCGGCCGGCGGGCCTTCAGCTCGTGCCAACCGCCCTCGAGGAACGGCCACCCGGCCCACAGGTAGATCGCCGTCCCGAGCACCGGCCCCACCCACTCGATCCCCGGCAGGTCGAGCTCGTAGCCGAACCACTCCATGACCATCTCGCTCGTGACCACCACGGGGATGGTGAGGAGCACGCTCCACCAGAACCGGGTGCGGAACTGCTCCGCGTGGTGCTCGGCGTGCGCCCCGCCGTGGTCGCGGTGACCGCCGTGACCGTCGTCGCCGGCGTGACCAGGCTCGTCGCGGTGGCCGGCGTGGTCGTGGTGACCGGCGTGGGCGCTCGCCGTCACGGTCGCTCGAGCGCGGCCCGGTCCCAGTGCCCCGTCTCGGCGGCCGCCTCGTAGGCGTGCTGCACGAACTCGAGGAGCGCCGCGTCGGGGTCCGCGGCCGTGCGCACCACCTCGTAGGGCAGCACGAACTCGCCGAGCTCGTCGTCCCACCTCGCACCCTCGGGTGTCACCGGGACGTCGCGGTATCCGGGCGGCTCGGGATAGGAGTACGCGTAGAACGTGCCCTCCTGGCCCGGACCGCCGGGCCAGTACCCGCAACTGCTGACCTCGTGGGAGTACGCCTCCAGCATCATGTGGGGACCGCAGTTCGGCACCTTGCCCCGGTGGGGCGGCGCGGTGCGGCCCGAGAAGCGGGTCTGGGCGATGTCGAGCGCACCCCAGAAGAGGTGCACCGGACTCGACTTGCCGACGAAGCCGGTCCGGAACCGGGTGAGCACCCGGTCGATCTGCACGAGCGCCAGCCAGAAGCGATGGACGGCGTCGGGGTCGTAGCTCGCGTGCTGCCGGTCGTCGAGGAAGGGGATCGCGCCGGGGATCTCGACGGGGACCGGCCAGATCTCGGTCGCCACGCCGAGCTCGTCGAGCAGCGCCATGGTGGCGCGGTAGAACTCGTCGACGGGACGGGGTTCGAGGTCGAGCGACCGCTGGTCACCACCGGCGGTGATCACGTCGAGGCGGTGGTCGACGAGGTCGAGGTCGATCTGGAACTCGGGCCCGGCGGGGTGGGGCATCAATGAGGTGGTGAGCCCGCGTGCGGTGACGTAGAGCGGGACGTTCCACCAGTGGTTGAGCAACGGGGCGTTCGCGAGGCGGATCTTGCCGACCACCTGGGTGTAGAGCTGGAAGGTGTCGCGGGTGTCGTCCCACTCGCGCACGGGGATGGTCGGCCACTCGCTCATGGGACCCATGCTCGCAGTTCCGGCCGGTCGATGCCCCCGGCTCCGAGTCGGAACCGGAGAACCCGGGTACGAGCGGCTCACCGATGCGACACCGCAACGAGAGGAGAGCACGATGCCCGAGGTACCCCATCCACTGCTGGGTCACCGATGAGCCGGGAGATCACCGCGGCGGTGGTCCGTGAGCAGGGGACGTTCGTCCTCGAGACCGCCGAGCTGGAAGACCCGCGGGACGACGAGGTGCTCGTCCGCATCGTCGCGGCCGGGCTCTGCCACACCGACCTCGTCGTGCGCGACCAGGTCTACCCCGTGCCTCTGCCGGTCGTGCTCGGTCACGAAGGTGCCGGCGTCGTCGAGGCGGTCGGATCCGCGGTCACCGAGGTGGCACCGGGCGACCACGTCGCGGTGAGCTTCCTCAACTGCGAGCGCTGTCGGCCGTGCCACGAGGGTTCGCCGGCCAGCTGCGCCAACTTCAACGACCTCAACTTCGCCGGTCAGCGGCCCGACGGGTCCCACGCGATCACCGCAGGCGGCGAGGCGCTCAACGACCGCTTCTTCGGCCAGTCGTCGTTCGCCACCTACGCCCTCACCCAGGAACGCAACACCGTGAAGGTCCGCGACGACGCGCCGCTCGAGCTGCTCGGCCCGCTCGGCTGTGGCATCCAGACCGGTGCCGGCACCGTGCTTCGGGCCCTGGAGCTCGACGCCGGGTCCACGTTCGCGGTCACCGGCGCGGGCGCGGTCGGGCTCAGCGCGGTCATGGCGGCACGGGTCGGCGGTGCGACCACGATCATCGCGGTCGATGTCATCCCCTCCCGCCTCGAGCTCGCGCTCGAGCTCGGCGCCACCCACGTCCTCAACGGCGAGGAGACCGACGTCGTCGAGGAGATCCACCGGATCACCGGCCACGGGGTCGACTTCGCGCTCGACACGACGGGGCTGCCCGCCCTGATCCGCCAGTGCGTCGACGGGCTCCGCCAGCACGGCCGCGCCGCGATGCTCGGCGCGTCGCACCCCGACGCGGTCCTCGACATCCCCGCCAACGCCTTCATGCAGAGCTGCAAGACACTGATGGGCGTCGTCGAGGGCGACAGCGTGCCCGACGTCTTCGTCCCCCAGCTGCTCGACCTCCACATGCAGGGCCGGCTCCCGTTCGACCGGCTCGTCACGTTCTACGACTTCGACCAGATCAACGAGGCGGCTGCCGACGCCGAATCGGGGGCGACGATCAAGCCCATCTTGCGCATGTTCTGACCCCGACGCGGGCGGCGCGGCCGGCCGCCGGGGTGGGAACGCCCACCCACGGCGGACTCATGGGTGGGCGAGTTGTCGCCAGACGAGAACAACGCCACCCAAGGCTGTGGTCATGATCGCCGGCCGCGTCGGAAGGTCAGGAGATGGCGAGGGTCCGCTCGAGGTGGGCGAGGCTGTCGGCGAGGCCGCCCGGGCGGCTGCGGGCGAGCCACACCTCCCGGTACGCGGCGATCAGCGGTTCGAGGTCGGCTCGCATCGCGGCCGGTCCGGGGTCGGCGCCACCGGCCCGGGCGAGGAGCCGGAGCGCGCCGTGGCGGGCGAGGCCGATCGCGACGTCGAGCTCGGCGACGGTGGTCGAACCGTCGGCGGCGGTGGGACGGGCCGCCGCGAGTCGGTCGCGTGCCGACTCCAACGTGACGATCACCTCGGCGACGGCGTCGGCATCCGGTGAGCCACCCACCATCAGGCCGCGCTGTGGGAACAGGGCGGCACACAGCGGGCTCGCGTTCCGACCGACCATCCCCGTCCGGCCGTGTACCTCCCCGATCGTCGTCAGCACCTGGCCGATCGTGCCGGTCCGGTCGCCGGTCGTCACGCGGTCGACCACGGCCGCGACGTCGAGATCCGCGTTCGTCTCGACGCACCAGGCCACCGCTCCGCCGTAGAGGAAGGCGGGATCGCTCACCGAGGGCGGCTGGTGGTGGCCGCCGTCGCCCCAGTCGGTGACGAGGAGGCCTCCGACGCCGGCGTCCCTCGCGGTGCGCGCCGCGTCGAGGAGGTTCGCCATCGCCGCGTCGAGCCGGCCGACGAGCGAGTTCCACGACGAGGTGCCCGGCACCACCCAGGTGGGGATCCCCGAGTCGGCGAACGGCGCGAGGCGGGAGGCGAAGTCGGTGGGTTCGGCGAGATCGACGTCGAGGGCGTCGAGCAGCGCGGCGCGGCGAGCGCCGATCGGCGGAACCGGTGCGTCGGGCGGCTCGTAGTTCCACACCAGCGCGGTCACGTCGCCCTTCGGGAGCAGCGCGAGCGCCTCGGGGTGGTGGGCGAGCACGTCGGCCCACACCTGCACCGAGCAGCCGTCGGCGAGGAGCGGCCCGACGAGCCGCGCGAGGTGCTCGCCGTACACCCGGCCGAGCCCGACCTCGGCGACCCGAGGCGCGCTGACCCCCCGCCCGAGCTCGAAGGTCTCGTCGCAGCCGATGTTCACCGTGCGGCTGCGCACCGCGGCGAGCTGTTCACGCACGAGGGAGAGGGCGAACGCCGCGTTGTCGTCGGTGGGCGCGAGCACGCCGGGCGGCCAGTGCACACCGGGGACGAGTTCGACGCCGTCGGGGCACTCGGCCCGGTGTCGGTAGCGCTCGTGGGCGAGCCAGCGCTCCATGTGCCCGAAGGTGTTCTGGTTCACCGCCAGCTCGATGCCGTGGGAGGCACACAGGTCGTCGAGCCACGCCATGTCGTCGGGGGTGAGCGGGGAGGCCTCGCGCCAGACCTCCTCGTGGTCGGCGAAGGCGAAGGTGTGCTCGACGTAGAGCTGGAGGTGGTTGTACCGGGCGGCGGCGAGGAGGGCGACGAGGCGTTCGAGCGTGGCCCGGGTGGGCACCCGGTCACGGCTCACGTCGAGCATCGCCCCCCGCACGGCAATGTCGGGCCAGTCACGAACGTGCACGGCGGGGAAGGTGCCCTGCTCGTCACGCAGCTGGGCGACGGTCTGCTCGCCGTACCGGCGGCCGGCGTCGTCGGCGTGGGCGAGCACGGCACGGTCCGGCTCGATCCTCAGCTCGTAGCCCTGAGGGCGGAGCGACGGGTCGTGGACCAGCTCGACCGGCGCCGTGCACCGGATCGACGCGTCGAACGTGACGACCTCGCGGGGTCGCGGGACGACGTCGATCACGAGCCGCCGCCCAGCTGCCGCACGAAGGTGATCGACCCGCGGCCGGTGTCCGCCCACTCGTCGAAGCCCATCGCCCGGTAGAAGGTGATCGCCCGGTGGTTCGCCGTGCTGACGCCGAGGTGCACGCCCGGAGATCCCGCCTCCTCCAACTGGGTGAACAGCCGCTCGAGCAGGCGGCGGCCGAACCCCTGGCCCTGCACGACGGGGAGGAGGTCGACGTGGAGGTGCGAGGGGTACTCGGCGACCAGGTCGGCAGGCGTGGCGGGCGGGTTGTGGATGCGGCGGACGAGAGCGGTCTCCGGGCACCCTGCTGGGAACGCGTCGAGGGGGTAGCGCTCGCGCAGCGCGGGCCACCACTCGGCCTCGGCCGCCGCCTCGAATGCGGCGGTGTCGGCCACACCGAGCACATAGCCCACCGGCTGGCCGGCGGGCGGCGCGACGACGGTGGCGAGCTCCGGCGCGAGCGCGAGGTACGGGAGGAGGTAGATCTCCGAGAGCAGCCGGGGCTCGAGCCGGAACAGGTCGGTGGCGTCCTCCCCCGCCGCCCCCGTCCGCAGGCACACCTCCATGAGGGCCTCGTCGTCGCCGGCGCGGTAGGGCCTGAGGTCGGCCACGCGCGTGTCGTCCATCGACGCGACGATATTGGCGCCGACGACAGGGAGCCTCCATGACCGCCGCACACGACCAGACCACATCCGCCGGACCCAGCCTCGCCGAGCGTCTCGGCTTCGGCCCCGACGACCGTGTCGTCGTCGTCAATTGCGACGACCTCGGGTCGAGCTACGCCGCCAACGACGCCATCCGCCGGTCGATGCGGGAGGGGGTCGCCAGCAGCACGACGCTGATGGTGCCCTGCCCCTGGGCGGCGGAGGCCGCGGCCGATCCCCCCGGGGACGACATCGGCGTCCACCTCACGCTCACCTCCGAGTGGGACACCTACCGGTGGGGGCCGGTCACGCCCGGCGCCTCGCTCGTCGACGACGAGGGCCGGCTCCCCCGCACGATCGAGGAGGTGTGGGAGCGGGCCGACCTCGACGAGGTGCGAGCCGAGCTACGAGCGCAGATCGACCAGGCACTCCGGTGGGGCATCGACGTCACCCACCTCGACAGCCACATGGGCACCCTCCAACTCGAACCGCGCTACTTCGACATCTACCTCGAGCTCGCCGTCGAGTACGGGCTCCCGCTGCGTCTCTCGGGGTGGTCGTCGGAGCGGCTGATCGGCTTCGAGTTCCGTGCCCGCACCGCCGAGGCGGGGGTGGTCGCGCCCGACCACCTCCTCGGTTCCGACCTCCTCGCTCGGGCCGAGAACCTCCGGCCCGGCGTCACCGAGCTGTACCTGCATCCCTCGACCGACCTGCCCGAGCTACGGGCCTTCGCGCCCGACCACGAGCAACGGATCACCGACGCCGCGATGCTCGCTCCGCGGGGAGCGCTCACCGAAGCCCTCGAACGCGCCGGCGCGCACGTCATCAGCTACCGGGCCCTGCGCGACCTCCAACGCGCCGGCTGAACCTCGCGCGCGACCAGGCACCCGAGTGGTGTGCAGGTGCGCGCCTCAGGCGGAGGAGGCGACCAACCCCACGTAGCGGTCGAGGTACAAC
>CAZAVX010000070.1:11614-13064 GCA_964488835.1 uncultured Iamiaceae bacterium
GTGCGCGCCTCAGGCGGAGGAGGCGACCAACCCCACGTAGCGGTCGAGGTACAACGGCCAGCCGCCGTCCTCGGCGACACCGTCGCGGACGCCCTCCCAGCCGGGGCCGTGCCGTTCGAGGTGGCGGTGCTCGAGCTCGACGCGCGTGCGCTCGGGCGACTCGGCGACGAAGCGCACCTCCACCTCGCTCGTCTTCGACTCGTCGGGTTCGATCTGCCAGGTCGGGCCGATGTCCCAGCTGAACACGATGCGGGTCGGCGGTTCGAACGCGAGGATGCGCGCCCACCGGCACTCGCTGCCGTCCTCGCCCCGGTCGTAGATGTGGCCGCCCACGTGGGTGTCGACGACGGTGTCGACGATCGGCACCCCGAGCAGGTTGTGCTCCTTGGGCTTGAAGTCCCCGAACCGTCCGACGAAGAGGTCGAAGGCCCGCTCGATCGGTGCGTCCACCGCCACCTGGCGGCGGACCACGGTGGCGTCGTCGGCCATGGTCATGTGTCCTCCTCGGGAGGTTGGTCGGTCAGGTCCTGGTAGCCGCTCAGGGCGCGGTTCCAGAAGGTGTCGAGCTGGTCGCGCAGGGCGACGACGCCGGCCGCGTTGAGCCGGTAGATGCGTCGGGTGCCCTCGGGGCGCTCCTCGACGAGACCGGCGTCCTTGAGCACCTTCAGGTGCTGGGAGACGGCGGGTCGGCTCACGGGCAGTTGGCCGGCCAGCTCGCCGACCGATTGGGGTCGCTCGGCGAGCGACAGCATGATCGTGCGGCGCATCCGGTCCCCGACGGCCCCCCAGGCCCGATCTTCGTAAGTCCCCACGAACGGTAAGTTGCGACTTACGCTAGGCGGGTGTCAAGGGCGGTTCCGCGCGACGACCGCGAACGAGGCGGATCAGGAACGCGGGTCGGCGAGCAGCCAGCCGGCGACGACGGCTGCGGCGCTCAGGGCGAGCGACGGCAGCGATTCGGCGATGCTGATCGTGTCGCTGATCGACCCGCTGCTCGTCGCCGTGCTGTAGGTGCGGAGGTCCTCGCGGAGGAAGAGCACCACCACCGCGGCGAACAGGAGGGCGAAGATCGCGACGACCGACCCGATGGTGGTTCCCCTGGGCGGGCGGCGACGGGCCGAGCGACGGCCGTAGGCGAGGACGAGCATCACCGCGGGGATGAGCAGCGGCAGGGTCACGCCGGCGAAGGAGAGGAAGCTCAGGGGCACCAGCGCGATCGCCGCGGGCAGGAGCAGCACCGGCCGGTCGCGCAGGGCGAGGAGGGCGAGCACCCCGGTGACGGCGACCGGGGCACCGAGCGCGAGCGAGCCGAGGGCACCCTCGACACCCCGTTCGGCCGGACTGCCACCGACGTAGCGGAGCAGCGCGAGGGCGAGCCCCGCGGCGACGAGGAGGACACCGACGGCCCGGACGAACCCGCTCGAGCCGGCCACGCCCAGGTCATCGCCCA
>CAZAVX010000070.1:13164-15282 GCA_964488835.1 uncultured Iamiaceae bacterium
CGCCCAGGTCATCGCCCACCTGTTCCACGACCGCAACCTATCATACATACGTATGACTGACACCAGGACGCGGCTCCTCGATGCGGCCCGGCGGTGCATCGCCGCCAAGGGGCTCGCCGCGACCACCTCGCGCGACATCACGGCGACCGCGAACGCCAACCTCGCTGCGATCACCTATCACTTCGGCTCGAAGGAGGAGCTCGTCGCCCAGGCGCTGCACCAGGGGCTCCGCGACTGGCTCCGCCCGGCGCTCGACGTGCTCACCGGGGACGGCGATCCCGCGACCCGGGCCGTGCGAACGATCGAGACCCTCCTCCGGACCTTCGAGGAGCAGCGCGACGACGCGCTCGGCCACCTCCAGGCCCTCGTCGAGGCCCCGCGGATCGAGCAGCTCCACCTGGGGCTGTCGGAGCTGTGGTCCGAGCTCCGGGCGGTGCTCGCCGACGAGATCCGTTCGATGCAGGCAGGCGGTCAGCTCGACGACTGGATCCGGCCCGAGGCCATGGCGGGGCTGATCGTCGCGGTCGCCACCGGTCTGGTGCTCCAGGTGACCGTCGATCCGCACAGCCCTCCCCTCGACGCGATGGCCGCCCAGTTCGGCTCGCTCCTCCTCGCTGCGCGATCGCCGAACCCGCCGACCTGATCACACCGCTCGATCGGGACGTCCGGGGTCCTGACCTCGGTCCGAGCGACGGGGGCCGCGTCATCCGACGAGGTCGAGCCCGAACACCTCGATCGGCGACTCCACGGTGAGCGTCGGGAGGGGGAACAGACGCCACGGCGCCTCGCCGCCCCATCCGTCGAGCGCGTCGAGGAAGCGCGCCACGAGGTTCGCCTTCACGTCGCCACGGTGGTCGAGGAACTGCCCCCATGCGGAGAACCCCTGGAACCTCACGAGGTGGGCCGGCGTCGCGGACGCGACGTGGGCGGGCGGGAAGAGCGAGCGGTAGGCGGCCGTCGAGTAGAGCCACGAGGTGCCGCGGACCCGCCGGGCGCCCGGATGCTGCCGTGCCCCTTCGGTGAGGACATCCCGCAGCTCGGCTCGACGGCGTGGGAGCTCCGACGGGTGGAGCGGGCTCGGCTCCCCACCCGGCCTCGGCGTGAAATGCGTCCTGAGGGTGTCCCCCTCGATCTGCACGCTGAACGGGCCGACACGTGCGGCGACCTCCTTCGGTGGCGGGGGGTCCTTCGGAGCCGCGGCGCACGAGAGGGTCCAGCGGACCTGGTCGTCGAGGTTCGGACGCGCGGCCAGCCCGTCGAGGTAGCGAGCCCACCACGCGTTGGCGACGGCGGTGGCATCACCGAGCCCGAGCCGGCGATGGAGGTTCGTCAGCTCGGTGACAGCGCTCGCGAAGTCGTGGGTGCCGACCATCGCCGCACGGTGGGCGAACCGGAGCTGCATCTCGACGTAGACCGCCGGGAGTCCGAAGCCGTCACCGTGCACGCCCCTCAGTGTGGCGAGCTCGGCCGTCGCCGGCGAGGTCTGCCCGGTGTCAGTCGTCGAGTTGGGCGATGTGCAGGAGCACCCCGCAGGGGTCCCAGAGGTAGGCGACGAGCGCGCCCCACGGCTGGTGCTCCGGCGGGGTGACCCGCGCCTCGCCGAACTCACCGCTCGCCAGGACCCGCTCGATGTGCGCGTGCCAGGCGCGGGCGTCGGCGACCTCGACGACGAGCATCGAGTTCTCGGCCCACTCCTTCACGTAGAAGTCCTGCAGCATGAACTGGTGACCGCCGAGGGAGAGCAACGCCAGGCCCTCGCCGTCGGCCCACAGCGTCGTCCAGCCGAGCGCCGTGTAGAAGGCGAGTGATCGCTGGAAGTCCGACGCCGGCACGAACGGTCGGACGTCGAGGACGGTCAGGTCGTTCGTGTCGCTCATGCGCCGACGCTACCGAACCTCCCCGACAGGCGTCGGGGGTTCGACGGAAGAGGCCCGCGCAGGGTGGCGACCCACGTCTCACGAGAAAGTCCTTGCCATGCATCGATGAATGTCGATACATTGATGTCTGTCCATAGGTTACCGGCCAGGAGGCCTCGCCCATGTCCCGAGTCCAGCTCGCCCTCAACGTGTCCGACATCGACCGGGCCGTCGACTTCTACTCGAAGCTGTTCGCCACGGA
>CAZAVX010000071.1:0-15212 GCA_964488835.1 uncultured Iamiaceae bacterium
GTGCCCCGGCGAGCCGGGGGCACCATACTCACGCAGGTGTCTCCCGCCCGACTCCGCCTGGCCGTGCTCGCCGCGGGCACGCTGACCCTCGTCTTCCTCGTGTGGGCGTGCGGCACCGACGGCGGCGACGACGGCGAGGCGGGCACCCCCGCCACCACCGAACCAGCCCCCACCACCTCCGAGCGCGACCTGCCGCCCGCGTTCGTCCCCGTCACCGGCCCAGAGGGTGAGGACGGCACGCCCGAGCCCCCGCCCGTGCACGCCGTGTTCTCCGTCGTCGTCCGGGGCGACACGAGCTGGGACCCCTACAGCGGTCCCGAGCTGCTGAGCCTCGACACCGAGGCGGCCGAAGCCGACGCGGCACGGCTCCGTCGTCTCGGCCAGACCCTCCACGACCTCGACGTCCCGGCCAGCATCGAGCTGGCCTACGGCCCGGCGGCGGCCCTCTGCACGCTCGACCCGGGAATCTTCGACGAACTCGAGGCCGAGGGTCACCGCATCGGCATCCACGCCCAGACGAGGGGCGAGCTGTTCCGCGCCCACCGGGCGCTCGGCGCGTGTGGCATCGTCCCCACCACGGTGTCGGGCCTCGCCGCGATGGCCGACCCCTCGGGCCCCACGCCGCCGAGCCGCGAGAGCGTCGTCGACGCCTTCGCGATCATGAGCGTCCTCGACATCCACCAGGTCGTCGGCCAGCTCTCTCCCCTCTGCACCGAGCTCGGCCTCGCCGCGCCCGCCCACGGCTACGGCACGGGAGCGTTCACCGCTCCGTGGAGGTCGGCGTGGGTCGACGACCGACCCTGCAGCGACACCCCGGGCGGACGCATCGTGGCCATCGACCAGACGCGCCTCGCCCCACCCGAGGGCGCCACCGCCGTCGACACCACCTCGCTCGACGCGATCCAGTACCGCACCGGCCAGGTGCTCGGGTACGCGCTCGACCACCGGTACGTCGAGGAGATCGACCTCCCGATGCCTGGGTTCTTCACCTGGGGCGTCTCGGTCCGTCTCGCCGACCTCGTCGCCGACCCCACCGCCGACGAGGAGGGTGAGGGCGCCGATGACGAGGACGACGGTGCCGAGAGCGGCGGTGCTGGGAGTGACGGTGCCGGGAGTGACGCTGGCGACGAGGACACGACCGACCCGGGTTCCGGCGACGCGACCGACCCCGGCAACGGTGAGGACACGGAGGGCGACGCGACCACCACGACGACGACCACCACGGCGCCGGACCGCGGGCGGCGGGTCGCACCCCTCGACGAGGAGCTGCTCGGAGCGCTCGTCGAGCTCGTCACCGAGCACTGGCATCCGGCGATGGAGAGCGGCCGGCTCCGCTGGATGCTGGCCGACGACGTCGCCGCGATCTTCCGCCCCCTCGAACCCCCCACCGACCGACCCGATCGACCCGGCTGAGATCCCCTCCTCCCCGAACTGCGAGTCTCCGCGGCCGCCACGCGGCCGCACGGACTCGGAGAACCGGGAGGAGGAGGAGGAGGAGGAGTAGGAGGAGGAGGCGAGACCGTTCAGAGGCAGGCGTAGAGGGCGTCGACGAGCCCCCGGTTGCGGGGGCTCTGCCAGCGCGGGATGACGTGGTTCATCACGTACCCGAACGCCACCTCGGCGACGGGGTCGGCGAAGCCGAGCGCGCCGCCCGAGCCGTAGTGGCCGTAGCCACCCGGGTTGCGGCCGAAGGGCCGGTGCTCGGTCCAGGGCTGGAGGCCGAGTCCGAAGGTGACCTCCTGGCCGAGCACCGGGCAGGGGCCGGAGGCCTGCGGCGTGACCGCCTCGGCGAGCAGGTCGTCGGAGAGCAGACGGCCGGTGCGCAGCGCCTCGTAGAAGCGGGCCACGCCCCGGGCGGTGAACTGGCCGTTGGTCGACGGCACCTCGGCGCGACGCCACTCCGGGCTGTTGACGACACCACTCGACGAATAGCCCGGCGGGTTCACGTAGCCCGAGGCGATCATGCGCTGCTCGTCGGTGAGCTCGCCGTCGAGCAGATCGGGAGCGAGGGACGAGGGCGCGTCGAAGACCACCTCGGCGCAGCGGTGGTGCTGATCGTCGGGCAGACCGAACCAGAGGTCGGCGTCGATCGGCTCGGCAACCGCACGGAGCACCTCGCCGGGGGTCCGGCCGGTGAGGTGGCGGATCAGGCCGCCGACCAGGTGGCCGAACGTGTTGGTGTGGTACACGTGCCGCGAGCCGGGCGCGAACCAGGGCTCGGAGGCGGCGAGCGCCGCGCACATCCGGTCGAAGTCCCAGAGGTCGTCGTTGGTGAGGCGCTCGCGGATGGCGGGCACCCCGGCCTGGTGTGAGAGCGCGTGACGGACCGTGACCTCACCCTTCCCCGCTCGGGCGAAGTCGGGCCACGCGGCAGCCACCGGGTCGTCGAGGCCGATCGCTCCCCGGTCGACGAGCTGGAGGAGCAGGACCGAGACGACGCCCTTGCCCACCGAGTAGGCATTCACGAGGGTGTCGGCCTGCCAGGCGCTGCTGCGTGCCGAGTCGGCCCACCCTCCCCAGATGTCGACGACGACCTCGCCGCCCACGACCACCGTCACCGCCGCACCGAGCTCGCCGTGCTCGGCGACGTTCGTCTCGAACGCCCGACGCACGGCCTCGAACCCCGGCGCGCAGTGCCCCAGCACGGGCGCGCCCGTCACGAGTCCCCGAGCAGTTCGTCGGCCGCGCTCCAGGGGTCGAGCTCGCCGGCGTCGACCCGGGCGTGGAGCGCCTCGAAGGCGTCGCCCCCGCACAGCTCCTCGGCCCGGGCCCGCAGCCGTTCGGTGACGATGCGGGCGAGCTCGTCGCGGCGGCGCGCCGCTCGGCGGCGGGCGAGCTCACCACTGGATTCCTGCTCGGCCCGGTGCTGGCGGATGGCGGCCCACAGCTCCTCGACGCCGGTTCCCTCGGTGGCGACGGTGGCGACGATGGGTGGACGCCACCCACGGTGTTCGGTGAGGTCGAGCATCGACTCGAGGTCGCGGCGGGTCTCGTCGGCTCCCGCCCGGTCGGCCTTGTTGATGACGAACACGTCGGCGATCTCGAGCAGGCCCGCCTTGTTGGCCTGCACGGCGTCGCCCCATCCGGGGTTCACGACCACGACGGTGGTGTCGGCGGCGCCGGCCACCTCGACCTCGACCTGCCCGACCCCGACGGTCTCGACGAGCACCCACTCGAGCCCGGCGGCGTGCAGCAGCCGCACCGCGCCAGGGGTGGCGAGACCGAGACCTCCGAGGTGGCCGCGAGTGGCCATCGAGCGGATGAACACCCCCTCGTCGAGAGCGTGGTCGGACATCCGGACCCGGTCGCCGAGGATCGCGCCGCCAGAGAACGGTGACGACGGATCGATGGCGAGCACGGCGAGCTCGACGCCGTCGCGGCGCATCGCGCCGACGAGCGCGCTCGTGAGCGTCGACTTTCCCGCCCCAGGTGCGCCGGTGATGCCGACGGTGTAGCCGGCGTCGGGGCTGCTCGCCGCGGCGACCGCCCGACCCACGGCGTGCGCGCCGCCGCCACCCCGCTCGACCAACGTCAACAGTCGGGCGATGGCCTTGCGGTCGCCGCTGCGTGCGGCGTCGAGCAGACGGGACGCGTCGTGGTCGACCACGGTGTCGGACACCCGCCGAAGGCTAACGGCTCGCGCGAGCCGGCCGGATCAGAGCGAGACGGCGGTGCCGTCGGGCACGGTGAGGTCGCGGACCTCGGTGACCCCCTCGACGCGGTCGCGGAGGATCCGCTCGACGCCAGCCTTCAGGGTCTGGGTCGACGCAGGGCAGCTGACGCACGCGCCGGTGAGCTCGACGGTGACGACTCCGGTGGCCTCGTCGACGTCGTGCAGCACGATGTCGCCCTGGTCGGCCTGGATGGCAGGTCGGATCACCTCGATGACCTTCTCGACCTTCTCGCGCACTGGTGCTCCTGGACGTCGACGGACGGATCGGACCCCTCCAGCATGCCGCGGGCGGGCCCGATCCGACACCTTCGGGGCCGTACGATCATCCGTCGTGCCGCGCCTCGTCCTCCACCACCGCGTCGACGACGCCGGGCTCGAGCGCCTCCGTCGGCCCCGCACGCGGCTCGTCGCCGAGCGGGGCGACGGCGCCGACCGCCTCGTCGTCGAGGAGGGCCCGGTCCGCACCTACGTACGCACGCTCGTCGTCGAGGCGCCCGACGACCCCGACGACCCGGACGCGGAGCCGGGCACCCACCTCGTCACCGAGGAGATCCGCTACGAGCTCGCGGTCCCCTTCTTCGGGTTCCTGTTCGCCCCGGTGGTGCGCCGCGAGCTCGCCCGTCACGCCCACCTCGTCGCCGTCGGCGACGACGGCAGCTCGGTCCAACCGTGGTGGGCTCCGCCGGATCGGTTCGACGCCCGCGCCTCCACCGTCCTCTCGTTGCTGTGCGTCCTCGCGCTCATCGGCGGCTACCTCGGCACGCTCGTCAGCCAGACGATCACCTTCGCGGCCGACCGCTTCGACGCTGACGAGGCCGCCCAGGGCCTCACCCTCGCGCTCGTCCGGGTCGGGGTCCTGCTCGCCGTCGTCATCGTCGCCCGGTCCGACCGCCGGGGGCGCCGCCGTCTGCTCCTCGCCACGGCCGTCGCCGCGATCGTCGTCGCCGCCACCGGCGCACTCGCGCCCGACCTGATGTGGCTCGGGGTCAGCCAGACCGTCGCCCGGGGGCTCTCCACCGCGCTCGGTCTGCTCGTCGCCATCGTGGCCGCCGAGGAGCTGCCGGCCGGCAGCCGCGCCTACGGGGTGAGCGTGCTCGCGCTCACCGCGGGCCTCGGCGCCGGCATGTGCGTCTGGGCGCTGCCGCTCGCCGACCTCGGAGCCGACGCCTGGCGGATCCTCTACGTCCTCCCCCTCCTCGCACTGCCGCTCGTCGCGGTGGTGTCACGGTCACTCCCCGAGAGCCGGCGCTTCCACGCCCACCTGCACGACGCGACGGCACCCCCAGCAGAACCCGGACGCCTGGGTCTGCTCGCGATCGCAGGATTCCTCGGCTCGTTCTTCCTCGCCCCTGCATCGCAGTTCCAGAACGAGTTCCTCCGCTCCGAACGGGGCTTCTCGGCCGCCCGCATCAGCGCGTTCACCCTGCTCACCTCCACGCCGGCGGGTCTCGGGGTCGCGGTCGGGGGGCGCCTCGCCGACGTGCGCGGGCGGCGTCGGGTCGCCGCGGTCGCCCTCCTGGGCGGTGTCGCCTTCACAGTCGCGGCGTACCTCGTCGCCGGCTGGCCGCTGTGGGCGTTCTCCACCATCGGCTCGGTCGTCGCCGCCGCCACCGTCCCCGCGCTGGGGGTCTACGGCCCCGAGCTCTTCCCCACGAGGAGCCGCGGTCGGGCGAACGGCGTCATCACGCTCGTGGGGGTGCTCGGGTCGAGTGCCGGGCTGCTCCTCGCCGGCTACCTCGCTCGCGAGCTCGGGAGCTTCGGCGTGGCCATGGCGGTGCTCGCCGCCGGTCCGGTGCTGCTCGCGGCCCTCGTGCTCACCCGCTTCCCCGAGACGGCGAACAAGGAGCTCGAGGAGCTCAACCCGTCGGACGCCGCGCCGCCCGTCCTCGAGAGCGACGAGGCCGACCGAGACCGCTGAGCCAGTCGCCCACCACCGCGACGATCTCGTCGTCGCGCCCTTTCACGTCGTGGCGGGCCCCCTCGATCCAGTGGAACGTGACCGGGCCGGGGATGGCGGAGGTCTCCCGCTCGAACTCCTCGGGCGTGCCGAAGGGGTCGCGGGTGCCCCCGACGAACAGGCACGGGAGGTCGAGGGCCGGGAAGTGCTCGACGCGGAGTCGCTCGGGCTTGCCGGGCGGGTGGAGCGGATAGGAGAGGAGCACGAGCCCGACGGCGGGGAGCCCCTCGGCGACCGCCATCGAGCACATGCGGCCCCCCATCGACCGACCGCCGAGGGCGAGGGCGCCGGGTTCGATGCCCCACCGGTCGACCGCTGCGGTGGCCTCCTCCTCGATGCACGCGATCAGCTTGGGAGCCCGATCCGGGGCACGCCGCCCCTCGCGCCGGTAGGGGAAGTCGATGCGGGCGACCGGGGTCGGCGCGAGCCCGTCCTCGAGCGCGACGAGGGTGGGATGGTCGGCGCTCGACCCCGCGCCGGGGGTCAGCAGCAGCCCGCCGACGGCCGCGCTCACGACAGCAGGATGCGCCGGGCCTCCGACAGCTCGGCGATGCGCCGGGCGGCCTGGTCGGAGGCCCCGCCGTGGTCGGGGTGGGCGCCGCGGAGCAGCTGACGGAACCGTCGCTGCACCTCGCGACGGTCGAGCTCACCGGAGGGGTCGTCGGGCTCGAGGTCGAAGATCGTGCGCGCCCATCGCACGGGGTCGCCGGTGATCTCGACCCACGTGCGCGTGTCGCGAGCGTCGGTGAGGTGGGCAATGAGGCGCTGGTCGATGCCGCCCTCCCAGCGCACCCCCCGTCGGACGATGTCCATCACCGGTCGTCGGGCCGAGGGGGCGAAGGTGCCGACGGCGTAGACCGCGGCCAGCACCTGGTGGAGCGGTGCGCCGCGGTCGTCGATCTCGACGCGGAGTCGCTCCCCGACGCCGACGAGCCGGTGCACGCTCTTCTGGAGGCCGACACGGTCGACCTGGAACCGGTGCCGGAGCCTCGGCTGGGCGATGCGGCGCCCGGATTCCACGTCGAGCATCAGTCGGGCGAGTTCCGCGTGCATCTCGTCGGGCACCGCGGCGACGTGGGCCGCCATCACCGCGCCGAGGAGCACGGCTCCAGGCCCGGGAGCGGGATCGAGCGGGAGTCGGGAGTCGCCGAGGGCCACCCGTCGGGTCGGCGCGATCGGCCGGGAGTGGAACACCTCCAGCTCGGCCAGGATCATGCTCGCAGGCTAACGGGCGACTCTGGCACCGCGCCGGTCGGGGGCGGTCGCCCAGGTCACACGTAGTCGCGGAGGGCGTCGCGGAGCGCCGCGGCGTCGGCTTCGAGCTGGTCGTCGTCGAGCTCGTCATCGTCGATCGCGGCGCTCAGCGCCGTGGCTCGCTCGACGAGCGACGCCCACACCGCCGGCCCGAAGCCGAACGGGAGGCGGAGCGCGGTGAGGCGCTCGGCGGCGGCCTGTACGGCCCGGGCCGCCCCACCGTCGAGGGCGTTGCGCGCCAGCTTGTCGGTGGCGAGGAACAGCTCGGAGAGTACCTCGAGGGCGTCCGGCCCGTCGGCGTCGTCGGTGTCGGTGTCGGCCAGTTCGCCGAAGATGGCGTCGACCGCCGTTTCGTGGTGGGCCGCCACGACGAGGTCGCCGTCGTCGTCCCACCCGTGGGGGATCCCTCGTTCGTCGAGCAGCGCGCTGAGCCGGTCGAGCGCCTCGTCGCTCCAGTCGGCGACCTCGTAGCCGACGGTGTCGTCGGCGTCGGCGTCGAGGGCGGCGAGTGCTGCTCCGTCGACGCCCACCCGAGCATCGCCCGTCCCGACCACGTCGACCATCTCCTGGACGCGGTCGCGGGCCGAGGTAGGCGCGACGAGCGTGGCGCCCTGCCAGGTGCGGGGGATGTCGGCCGAGGCGAGCATGCCGTCGAGGAGCCGCCGGCCCTCCATCGTCCACGACTCGAGCGACCAACTCGTGTGCTCGCCAGCGCTGGTCGGCGCCTCCGGCCACTGCTCCTCGGGCTCGTCGTCGGGCGTGTCGACCTCGACGAGCGACGTCCCGCACTCGGCACAGACGTCGACCGCGGCGAGGTACAGGTCTCCACAGCTCGGGCATCGCTTCACGGCCATGCGTCATCCTCACACACGGCGCAACCCGGCATGGTCCGGGCCGCGCGGGAGTGGCTAGGGTCACGGCCATGAGCGACGCCGACAACTCCCGTGAGGTCCCCGACCGGAACATGGCCCTCGAGTTGGTGCGGGTCACCGAGGCGGCAGCCATGGCCGCTGCCCGCTGGGTCGGCCGTGGTGAGAAGGACGGCGCCGACGGCGCCGCCGTCGACGCCATGCGCCTCGTGTTGGAGACCGTGCCGATGGACGGCACCGTCGTCATCGGTGAGGGCGAGAAGGACGAGGCGCCGATGCTCTACAACGGTGAGCGCATCGGCGACGGCACACCACCGCAGTGCGACATCGCGGTCGACCCGATCGAGGGCACCACGCTCACCGCACTCGGACAGGCCGGCGCCACCAGCATCATCGCCGTGTCCGAGCGGGGCACGATGTTCGACCCGGGCCCGGTGTTCTACATGGACAAGCTAGCGGTCGGCCCCGAGGCGAAGGGCATGGTCGACATCGACCGGCCGGTGCTCGACAACCTGAAGGCGGTGGCCAAGGCGAAGGGCGAGCAGGTTCGCGACCTCACCGTCGTCATCCTCAACCGCCCCCGCCACGAGGAGCTCATCGCCGAGGTGCGAGCGGCCGGCGCGCGCATCAAGCTCATCGAGCACGGCGACGCGCCGGCGGCGATCGCCACGGCATGGCTCGACTCGGGCATCGACATGCTCGTCGGCATCGGCGGCTCCCCCGAAGGCGTCATCTCCGCCGCGGCCCTCAAGTGCATGGGCGGGGAGATCCAGGGTCGTCTCTGGCCGCGCAACGACGCCGAGCGACAGGCGGCGATCGACGCCGGCTACGACCTCGACCAGGTGTTGCTCACCGACGACCTCGTGCGGGGCGACAACTGCTTCTTCGCCGCCACCGGCATCACCGACGGCGACCTGCTGCGCGGCGTCCAGTACGACAACCGTGGCGCCACCACCCAGTCGCTCGTCATGCGCTCCAAGTCGGGCACCGTCCGCCAGATCAACTCGCGGCACCGCCTCGACAAGCTCCGCGACTACGCGGCCATCGAGTTCGACTAGGACGCGGCACCCCCGAGCGCCGGGTCGGGGCCGAGCGCCCGCCACCGGCGCGGGCCACCGGGGCCGGGTCGCATCGTCCACCCGCGGCTCTCGAACAGGGCGTCGGCGGGAGCCTCGAGGCCGGTCGGCGCCTCGATGGCGGTCGCACCCTGGCGGGCGGCGTGGTGTTCGACCTGGGCGAGGACGTGGGCACCGACCCCACGCCGCCGCCAGCCGGGCACGACGCCCAGGCCGTGGAGCATGGCGACGCGACCGGTGACGCTCCCCCAGGCGCCGCCGACGACCGACCCGTCGTGACGGGCGGCGACGACGAAGGTGTCCGGTCCCACCGGCGGGGGCAGGAGGCCCGACCCGAGCGACCGTGCGAGGCTGCGCACCTCGGGATCGGGGAGGTGGCTCGTCGAGAGCTCGATCTCGATCCCGCCGGTGCCCACCACCTGGCGCGGTGCGAACACCACGTCGGCCGAGACACCCCAGTATCGGCCTCTCCCCTCTTCGGTGACCTGGACGAGCAGGTGGAGGCGGTCGATCTCCACCCCGGCCCGATACGCGGCGAGCATCCGCCGCGCCGTCGCGTCGTCGGTCGGAGACAGGCCACGGGTGATCGTCACGTGGGGCACGTAGGGCCTCGGGTCCGGGCGCTCCAGCGGTCCCGCGAGGCACCGGGAGCGCAGTCCGCCGAGGCGCTCGAGCTCGCCGCCGACGGCCAGGTAGAGCACCGGGTTCGAGGGGAGGAAGGTGTCGAGCGGCCCGATCTCGAGCGCGAGCGGGGACCGGGTGTGCTGGGCCGCCTCCCGGAGCACCGCGAGCACGTCGACGACGCGTTCCGCCGCGACGTTCACCGGCGGGACGAGGGTGATGTGTGGGGGGATGTAGGTCGGGTCGACCCCGAACGCCTTGCGGATCCCGTCGACCTCCGACGAGACCTCGCTCGGCAAGAGGAGCGCCACCGCGAACCGGATGCGAGCCACGTTCGGCACGCTAGCCACCCGTCGTGGCAGTGCCGTGCGCTAGACACGCGACATGGACACCGAGCGCTACCGGGTGCAGCCGGGCACCACGGTCGACCTCGCGGACTACCCCACCGACGGCGCCGACGACCCCGACGACGGCTTCGACGGCAACAAGGCCGACGCGAAGGAGCGCAACGCGGACCTCTCGGCCCGGCTCGGCGAGCTCCAGGAGCTCCTCCACGCGATGAAGGCGGCGAAGGTGCTCGTCGTGCTCCAGGGGATGGACACCGCCGGGAAGGACAGCACCACCAAGCGGGTGTTCGACAGCGTGAACCCCCTCGGTGTGAGGGTCGCGACCTTCACCCGACCCTCCGACGACGAGTTGGCCCACGAGTACCTGTGGCGGGTGTCGAGTCAGACCCCCCGCGACGGCGAGATCGTCGTGTTCAACCGGAGCCACTACGAGGACGTGCTCGCCGTGCGGGTCCAGAACCTCGTGCCGCCCGAGCGGTGGGAGCGCCGCTACCAGCACCTCGTCGACTTCGAGCGACGGCTCGTCGACGAGGGCACGATCGTCCGCAAGTTCTTCCTCCACATCTCCAAGCACGAGCAGAAGCAACGGCTGGAGGACCGGCTCACCGACCCCACCAAGCACTGGAAGTTCGAGCACGGCGACCTCGCCTCCCGAGCGCAGTGGGACGAGTACCAGGAGGCCTACCGGGCGATGCTCGAACGCACGAGCACCGAGCACGCGCCCTGGTACGTCGTGCCGGCGGACCGGAAGTGGTACCGCGACCTGGTGGTGGGCACCGTCCTCGTCGAGTCGCTCGACGCGCTCGGCATGGACTGGCCCGAGCCCGCCGACGGACTCGACGGCCTCGTCATCGACTGACCGAACTCCACGACATCTGCGTGAAAACTGCGGCGATTCGCCCTGCTTTTCACGCAGTTGCGGGTCGGAGCGGGGTGGTGGAGCGGCTCAGTGGCCGTCGAGGCACTGGTGGACCGCCTCGACGAGCGCCTGGGCGCGCGGGTCGGGGTCCATGAAACCGCCCGGCCACATGCGGTTCATCGCATAGCCGAAGCCGAGCGCCCGGTCGGGGTCGGCGTAGCCGATCGACCCGCCGGCACCGGAGTGTCCGAAGCTGTTCGGGCCTCGTCGGTCGGGCGAGCCGGGGACCGGCATCATGAACCCGAGCGAGCGCCGGGTGGGCATCACGAGCACGGCGTCGGGGCCGGCCACCTGCTCGCGCCCGGCGCGCGCCACCCCCTCGGGGCTCAGCAGTCGCACCCCGTCGATCTCCCCGCCCCGGGCGATCGCCCCGTAGATGCGGGCGAGGGCCCGGGCGTTCGAGTGTCCGTTGGCTGCCGGCACCTGGGCGCGCCGCCACTCGGCCGAGTTGTTCGACGGTGCGAACGGCCTCGAGGCGAGTCCGAGCGAGCGCATCGCGAGCGAGTCGGGAGAGGTGAAGGCCTCGATGAGTCGCTGCAGCTCCTCGTCGCCGCGGGCGTAGGCGGGGCGGGACTCCGGCTCGACGCCCTCGGAGTTGCCGACACCCACGAGCTGCGGGGCGTCGCGCACGAGGCGGGCGACCCGGTGGTGCTCGGAGTCGGGGAGCCCGACGTGGAAGTCGACACCGAGCGGCTCGGTGACCAGCTCGCGCAGGGCGTCGGCGAAGGTGTCGGTGCCGAGCACTCGCCGCACGACCTCGCCGACCAGCCACCCGAACGTGACCGCGTGATAGCCCTGGGCGCTGCCCGGCTCCCACATCGGCGCCTGGCGCTCGAGCGCCCCCACCATGTGCTCCCAGTCGAGCACCGAGTTCTCGGGAAGTGCCTCGTCGACCACCGGCAGGCCGGCCTCGTGGGTGAGCAGGTACCGGATCGGCATCGCCGCCTTGCCGGCCTGACCGAACTCGGGCCACACCTCGGTGACGGGGGCGTCGAGGTCGAGCTGACCGCGGTCGGCGAGGATGTTCGCACAGAGGGCGGTGATGCCCTTGGTGGTGGAGTACACGTTGACGAGCGTGTCGGCCTCCCACGGCGTGCCGCCCTCGCGGTCGGTGGTGCCGCCCCACAGGTCGACCTTCACCTCGCCGTCGACCACCACCGACACCGAGGCACCCACCTCGCCGTGTTCGGTGAAGTTGCGGGCGAACGCGTCGCGGACCGGCTCGAACCCGTCCGCGACCGTGCCGTGAACGACCGGCTCACTCATGATGTCCCCCCTCTGGGCTGTGGCGTCGAACCTAGCTCGCCGCGAGGCCGCCCGCGACCTGCAGCCGCACCCGCGCCCGGCGCAA
Source organism: uncultured Iamiaceae bacterium (assembly GCA_964488835.1). GTDB lineage: Bacteria > Actinomycetota > Acidimicrobiia > Acidimicrobiales > SKKL01 > SKKL01. The sequence goes on from CAZAVX010000071.1 coordinate 12,068, forward strand.
CGCCGCCTCGATGGTGACCTCGTCGAGCCGCTCGACGTTCGCCTCGGCCCGCTCGCGGGCCCGCTCGGCGCGCGCCACGTCGATCTGGCTCGCGAGCTCGGCGGCGTCGGAGAGGATCGTGACCCGGTCGTGGGCGCACTCGACGAAGCCCTCGTGGACGGCCACGACCTCCTCGGTGCCGTCGGCGAAGATGATGCGCACCGGGTGGATCTGCAGGGTGCCGATGAAGGGGATGTGCCCCGGCTCGAACGCGATGTCGCCCCCGCTGGTGCGGGCGATGACCGTCTTGGCCTCGCCCGAGAAGAGGATCTTCTCGGGGGACACGAGCTCGACCTGCAGCACGGTCAGCTCCCGGCGAGCTGGGCGGCCTTCGCGCGGGCGTCGTCGGCGCCGCCCACGTTGAGGAACGCCTGCTCGGGCAGGTCGTCGAGGTCGCCGTTGACGAGCGCCTCGAAGGACTCGACGGTCTCGTCGACCGGGGTGGTGACACCGGGGAGGCCGGTGAACACCTCGGCGACGTACATCGGCTGGGACAGGAACCGCTGCACCTTGCGGGCACGGGCGACGGTGATCTTGTCCTCCTCGGAGAGCTCGTCAAGACCGAGGATGGCGATGATGTCCTGGAGCTCCTTGTAGCGCTGGAGGACCTCCTGCACCCGGCGGGCCACGTTGTAGTGGCGCTCGCCGACGACCTCGGGCGAGAGGATCGTGGAGGTGGAGGCCAGCGGGTCGACGGCGGGGTAGATGCCGAGCGCCGCGATGTCGCGGGACAGCTCGGTGGTGCCGTCGAAGTGGGTGAAGGAGGTGAACGGCGCCGGGTCGGTGTAGTCGTCGGCGGGCACGTACACGGCCTGCAGCGAGGTGATCGAGCGACCCCGGGTCGAGGTGATGCGCTCCTGGAGCTGACCCATCTCGTCGGCGAGGGTGGGCTGGTAGCCCACGGCGGAGGGCATGCGGCCGAGCAGGGTCGACACCTCGGAACCGGCCTGGACGAACCGGAAGATGTTGTCGATGAAGAGCAGCACGTCCTGCTGCTGTACGTCGCGGAAGTACTCGGCCATGGTGAGCGCCGAGAGGGCGACGCGCAGGCGCACGCCCGGCGGCTCGTCCATCTGGCCGAAGCAGAGGGCGGCCTTCTCGAGCACCCCCGACTCGCCCATCTCGAGGAACAGGTCGGTGCCCTCGCGGGTGCGCTCTCCCACGCCGGCGAACACCGACACACCACCGTGGTTCTGGGCCACGCGGCGGATCATCTCGGTGATGAGCACGGTCTTGCCGACCCCGGCGCCGCCGAACAGGCCGATCTTGCCGCCCTGGAGGTACGGGGTGAGCAGGTCGATGACCTTGATGCCGGTCTCGAACATCTGGGCCTTCGGCTCGAGGGTGTCGAACGCGGGGGCCGGACGGTGGATCTCCCAGCGGTCGGCGACCTCGCCGATGTCGTCGACGTCGAGGGGCTCGCCGATGACGTTGAACACGTGGCCGAGCACCGCGTCGCCGACCGGCACGGTGATGCCCTGGCCGGTGTTGCGCACCGGGGTGCCTCGGGTGAGGCCGTCGGTGGGCTTCAGGCAGATGGCCCGCACGCGGTTGTCGCCGATCTGCTGCGCGACCTCGGCCCGCACCTCGATGTCCTTGCCGTCGACGGTGATCGTCATCGACAGGGCGGTGTTGATCTGGGGCAGCGCGTCGGCAGGGAACTCGACGTCGACGACCGGGCCGGCGATGCCGACGATGCGGCCGTCCTTCAGTGCGGTGCCGGGGGTCTCGGTGACGGTCATTGGTGTCTCCTGGGCGGTTCTCAGAGGGTGGCGTTCGGAGTGATCGGCGGGCGGATCAGCGGACGGGTTCGGAGAGCGGGCTCTCGGGGAACAGGTGCTCGGCGAAGAGGTGGTCGAGCAGCAGGTCCTCGTCGTCGCCCTGGTCGGCGCGCAGCGCCTCGGCGCCACCGACGATCTCCATGATCTCGGTGGTGATGGAGTCCTGCCGGGCCCGGTTCATCGCACGGGTGAGCTTGATGATGAGCTCCTCGGCGTTGTCGGTGGCGGCCTTCATGGCCCGCTGCCGGTTCGCGTGCTCGGACGCCGCGGCGTCGAGGAGCGCCGCGAAGAGTCGGGCCTCGACATAGCGGGGCAGCAGCGACTCGAGCACCCCTTCGGGGGAGGGCTCGAACTCGAAGCCGGCGAGGGCCTCGCCGCCGGTCTCACGCTCTCGGGTCTGGAGGGGCAGGAAGCGTCGGACGACGACCTGCTGGCTGCCCATCGAGATGAACCGGGTGTAGACGAGCTCGACCTGGTCGACTTCCTCGCTGACGAACAGCTCGGCGACCTTGTCGGCGAGGATGCGGGCGTCTTCGAAGCGCGGGGTGTCGCTCATGCCGTGGTAGGCGGCGTCGATGCGGTAGCCCCGGAACTTGAAGTAGCTCTCGGCCTTCTTGCCGACGAGGAGCAGCGAGTAGTCGCCACCCTCGGCACGCAGGGCCTGCACCTCGCGCTCGGCGGCACGGATGACCGAGCTGTTGTACGCACCGGCGAGGCCCCGGTCGGAGGTGATGACGACGAAGGCCACCTTGCGGACCTGCTCGGCCCGCCGCAGCAGCGGGTGGCTGACGTCGGCACCGCCCTCGGCGAGGTCCTGGATGACGCCGGTGATCTGCTCGGCGTAGGGGCGCGCCTCGTTGGCTCGCTGCTGGGCCTTCGCGACCCGCGTGGCAGCGATGAGCTCCATGGCGCGGGTGATCTTCTTGGTCGACTGGACCGAGTTGATCCGGCGCCGGAGGACGCGCTCCTTACCTCCCGCCATCAGTCACCTGCACCGTCGGCTCGGGAGACCTCTTCCTCGGGCAGGATGCCCTCGCGGCGGCCGCCGGCCATGCGGGTCTGGGCCTCGCCCTGCTCCTCGGCCTCGGGCTCTTCGACCGCGGCGACCGAGGTCTGGAACTGGGCGGCGAAGGCCTCGATGGCGCCGACGAACGCGTCCTCGTCGGGGATGTTCCCCTCGGTGCGGATCGCGGTGAGGATGTCGGCGTGGCGGCTGCGGAACCACTCGAGCAGCTCGCTCTCGAAACGGCGGACGTCGTCGACCGGAATGGGGTCGAGGTAGCCGCGGGTGCCGGCGTAGATCGTGACGACCTGCTCCTCGACCG
>CAZAVX010000072.1:0-15167 GCA_964488835.1 uncultured Iamiaceae bacterium
CGGCCCTCCATCTTCCCGCCGCCGGGAGCGCCGCCGTCGGCGCCCGCGGCCTGCACGAGCTCGAACCCGTGACCGTCGCCCCGTTCCTTCGGCACGCAGAAGAGCGTGAGGCCCCGGTGGGTCTTCGAGCGGTCGGGGTCGGTGCGAGCGAGGAGCATCAGCACGTCGGCGCGGGCTCCGAAGGTGCACCAGGTCTTCACCCCGTTGATGAGCCAGCCGCCGTCGGTCTTGGTGGCCGTGACCTTGATGTTCGCCACGTCCGAGCCGTAGTCGGGCTCGGTGACCGCCACCGCCGCCATCGCCTCCGCCGAGGCCAGCTTCGGCAGCCAGTACTCCTTCTGGGCCTCGGTTCCCCCGGCCTCGAGGGCACGGGTGAGGATCTCGGGGCGGGTGATCAGCGACCCGCCGGCACCGAGCGAGCCACGCGACAGCTCCTCGGTGGCGACGACCATGCCCATGTAGTCGCTCTCGCTGCCCGTGGCGAAGCCCCCGTACTCCTCGGGCACCGACATCGCGAACCCGCCCATCTCGGCGAGGCCGGAGATGATCTCCTCGGGGATGTCGTCGTTGTGGCGGTGGATGTGCTCGGCGACCGGCCGGATCTTGTCCTCGGCGAAGCGGCGGAAGGTGTCCTGCACCATCTCGAAGTCGTCGTCGAGGTGTCGGGGGCCCGGCTCGCCCGAGAGCGAGGCGAGGAACTCGGGCTCGCGGTAGGTGGCGACGAAGTCGCGGGTGGCGTCGAGCGCCCCCGGCTCGACCCCCCACTGGGCCTCGCGGCCGAAGAGCTTGGCCGCCAGGTCGGCGATGGCGTCGGCGACGAACGCGCAGGTGAGCTTTCCCTCGATCTCGCCCTTCGCGCCGTAGTCGAGCATCGACCGGGCGGTGGCCACCGCCGAGGCGGCGTGGGCGAGGTCGTAGGCGAGTACCTGGTCGTCGTCGACCGAGCCGTGCCCGGCGAGCTGGGCGATGGCGGCGCGCACCACCGAGTCGGCGGTGTCGATGGCAGAGGCGGCGGCGTCGAGATCAGGGGCGGTCATGGCGGAAACAGTACCGACCGGGCCTCGACGCCCTCACATCACAGCGGGTCGAGGCGCGAGAGCGGTCCGGTGATGTGGCCGAACCAGTCGCCGTCGAGCACCTGTCCGAGCTCGCCGATCGGCAGGGGCTGGCTGAGGAGGAACCCCTGGGCCCGGTCGCACCCCAGCTCCACGAGCCGTGCGAGGGTGGCGAGGTCCTCGACCCCCTCGGCGACGACCGCGAGCCCGAGGTTGTGGCCGAGGTCGATGACCGAGCGCACGATCGTGTCGTCGCCGTCGTCGCCCATCGCCTCGACGAACGACTGGTCGATCTTGATCTCGTCGATGGGCAGGTCGCGCAGGTAACTGAGCGAGGAGTAGCCGGTGCCGAAGTCGTCGATGCTGAGCGACACGCCCATCGCCTTGAGCCTGGTCAGCACGTCGCGAGCGAGGAGCGGGTCGTCCATCAGGAGGCTCTCGGTGATCTCGAGGGTGAGTCGCTCGCCGGGGAAGCCCTCCTCCCGGAGCAGCTCCTCGAGCCAGTCGACGAGGTCGGGCTCATAGAGGTTCCGGGCGCTGACGTTCACCGCGACGTGCAGCGACCGCTCGTCGTCGTGGAGCTGGGTCACCTGACGGACACTCTCCCGCAACACCCACCGGGTGAGCGGGGCGATCACGCCCGACATCTCGGCGAGCTCGACGAACTCGCCCGGCGGCATCAGCCCGTGCTCGGGGTGCCGCCAGCGCAACAGGGCCTCGATCCGCAGCACCTCGCCGGTGGCGAGGTCGACCGTCGGCTGGTGGTGGAGGACGAGCTGCTCGGCGCCGATCGCGTGGCGCAGCTCGCCGAGGAGGGTGAGGCGGCGGATGCTCGACCGGTCGTCCTCCGGGGCGTAGACGGCATAGGGCACCCCGCTGCGCTTCGCGACGTACATCGCGACGTCGGCGCGTTGGGCGAGGCCGTCGGGCTCCTCGGCGTGCTCGGGGAAGATCGCGATGCCGATGCTCGCGCTCACCTGGATCGTCACATCACCGATCGCCACCGGCTCCTCGACCAGCTCGGCCACCTTGCGGGCCACGGCCTCGGCGCCGGACCGGTGGGCCGCGGTGGTGAGGACGATGGCGAATTCGTCACCGCCGAGCCGGGCGATGGTGTCGGCCTCCCGTAGCGAGTCGCGGAGTCGGGTGGCGATCACCGAGAGGAGCAGGTCGCCGCTGTGGTGCCCGAGGGTGTCGTTGACCTCCTTGAAATGGTTGAGGTCCATGATCAACATCGCCACCGGCTCGTGGCTGCGCCGCGCGTGGTTGAGGCTCTCCCGGAGACGGTCGTTGAGGAGCACCCGGTTCGGCAGGCCGGTCAGCGCGTCGTGGAGCGCCTGGTGTCGCAGTCGCTGCTGCACCCGCGCCCGGTCGGTGACGTCCTGGAGCGCCATGGCGGCCGACGCCCCCGGGAGGGGGAAGGTGTGGACCGAGAACACCGGGGCGTCGGGCTCCCGCGACAGCGTCATCTCGGTGTCGAAGCCGACACCGACCTGGATCGTGTCGAGCAGGCGTCCGGGGATCGGCCCGTCGCGCAGCATCGGGAAGGCGTCGACGAGGCGGTCGCCGAGGTGGGCCCGCGCGTTCCGGCCGAGTCGTTGGGAGGCCGCCGGGTTCGCGGCGACGAGGATCAGCGACGACGGGTCGACGGGGTCGGCGAGGTGGACGACGATCAGCGCGGTGTGGATGTGCTCGACGATGTCGCGGAAGTAGGTGAGCTCGCGCTCGGCCTCCCGCGCCGAGGTGACGTCCATGACGATGCCCCGCACCCGCGTCGCCCGGCCGAGGCCGTCGCGCTCGACGTTCACGTGGTCCCGGACGTGCACGACGCGCCCACCGTGGGCGATCACCCGGTACTCGAGGTCGCCCGACAGCGCGTCGGACTCGAGGAGGTCGGCGAGGGTGTCGATGGTGCGGGCCTTGTCGGACTCGTGGATCCAGTGCACCCACCCGTCGACCGGGGACAACTCGGCGGCCGAGACGCCGAGGATCGCCTCGACGTGACCGCCGACGCTCAACGTGACCGGAGCGGCGACCGTCGACTCCCAGACGATGCCCTCGATGCCCTCGAGCAGCACCTCGTGGTGCTCGCGGATGCCCCGCTCGCCGTCGGCGACGTTGCCCACGACGACCGCGAGGAGCAGCCCGGCGACCGCGTGCACCGCGACGAGGTAGAGGTCGGGGTTCTGCCCGAGCGCCGCCAGCGCGAAGAGCGCCACGGACGAGACGGCGACCGACCGCTCACCCTCGCGCCGACCGGCCGCCGCGGCCATCATCGCCGCGTTGGCGGTCATCACCACGACGATGCCCGCGAGCGCCGCGGGTTCGAGGAGGAGGGTCACGCCGGCGAGCACCGAGTCGAGCTCGACGAGACGACGGGTGACCTCGGGGCTCTCGGCGCGGGCCCGGTCGAGCAGCACGGTGGCCACCAGCCCGGCGACGACCACGAGGCTCATCTGCACGGAGTTCCGTTGGCCGGCGAGTGGCCCGATCAGGACGAGGAGCGCGAGGAGCGGCAGGCCGATGTAGCGCGCCCAGAACACCAGGCGCCAGGGATCGCTGGCGCCCAGCTCGGCGATGGTGTCGTGGCGCTGTCGGCTGTGTCGTCGGCGGGTGTCCGTCGACGGGATCATGGGATCCACGGTGCTGGCTCCGCCCGAGATCGTGTGGTGGATCTCCATCGGCTCCGAGGCCACGTCCGTGAGCGGTCGCGGCAACTTGGACCACCTTCGCGGCGTCACTACCCTGCTGGTCCGTGACCACCTACGACCGTCCCTTCGGTCGCTACCTCGAGGACTTCGAGATCGGCGACATCTACCGGCACTGGCCCGGCAAGACCATCACCGCGGCCGACGACCACCTGTTCTGCATGATCACGATGAACCACCATCCGTTGCACACCAACGAGTGGTTCGCCGAACAGGAGACGGTCCACGGCAAGAACGTCGTGGTCGGCAACCTCGTCTACTCGCTGGTGCTCGGCATGAGCGTCCCCGACGTGAGCGGCGCGGCGATCGCCAACCTCGAGATCGAGTCCCTCACCCACAAGAAGCCGACCTTCCACGGCGACACCATCTACGCGGAGACCCGCGTGCTCGACAAGGTCGAGTCGTCGTCGAAGCCCGACCGGGGCATCGTCACCGTCGAGACGAAGGGCTTCAACCAGCGCGGTGAGGAGGTCTGCTACTTCCGCCGCAAGGTGATGGTGTGGAAGCGCGACCACGCCCCGGCGCGCAAGCGGCCCTACGCCGACGACGTCTGGGAATCCTGACGCCCGACCCGCGCCGGCCCCCCGATCCCGAGCCGTTGCTCGCGTGGGGGGCGACGCACCTGCGCGAGCTGCCCTGGCGGGCGACCCGTGACCCGTGGGCCGTCCTCGTCTCGGAGGTGATGGCCCAACAGACCCAGATCAACCGGGTCGTGCCGAAGTGGGCGGCGTTCCTCGACCGCTGGCCCGACCCCGCCGCGTGCGCCCGCGCCGAGCTCGCCGAGGTGCTCGGCCTGTGGGCGGGGCTCGGCTATCCACGTCGCGCGCGCGACCTGCACCGCTCGGCGACCGAGATCGTCGACCGTCACGGGGGCGAGGTGCCCCGCGATCTCGACGCCCTGCTCGCGCTCCCCGGCATCGGGCCCTACACGGCCCGTGCGGTGTTGGCGTTCGCGTTCGAGGAGGACGTGGCGGTCGTCGACACGAACATCGCCCGCGTGCTCGCCCGCGTCGAGGGCCGGGCGCTCACGGCCGGGGAGGCTCGTCGCGTGGCCGCCGAGTGGGTGCCGTCCGGGCAGGGGTGGTGGTGGAACCAGTCGCTGATGGAGCTCGGTGCCCGCCGGTGCCGGCCCCGCACCCCGCGCTGCGAGGGGTGTCCGCTCGCGCCGAGCTGTGCGTGGCTCGCGGCGGGGCACCCCGATCCCGATCCCGCCGCCGGGTCGGCGCTCGTCAGTCGGCGACAGGCTGCCTTCGACGGTTCGCACCGCCAGCTGAGGGGGCGGGTGCTCGCCGCGCTGGCCGATCGGCCGGCGACCCTGGCCCGACTCGTCGAGCTGGTCGGGGAGGGCGAGGGGTCGGCTCGCACCGAGCGTGCCGTGGCATCGCTCGTCGGCGACGGCCTGGTGACCGAGCAGCGCGGCCGCTTCCACCTCGGCTCGTCGGGGTGACTCGGGCCGGCGGGCGTGGCGGCCGGCACGGCGGTCACTCGGCGAGGAAGTCGAGGATCAGCGAGTTGACGAGGTCGGGGCGCTCGAGGTGGAGGAAGTGCCCGGCGTCCTCGACGGTGACCATGCGCGAGGACTCGTGGGCGAGGGCGTCGGGCACCCCGGCTGCCACGTCGGGACCGATGCACCCGTCGTCGAGCCCCTGGAGGTAGAGGAGCGGCTGGGTCGGCACCTGGCGCCCGGCGTTCTGCGCGGCCTCGTAGTCGGGCGACGTCGGCCCGTTGCCGAGCGTGGCCCGGTAGTAGCCGAGCGCCGCGGCGAGGTGGGCGGGGTCGCGCAGCGCGTCCTTCACCCGGGGCAGGTCGTCGGAGGCGTCGTAGCCGGGCGACCAGTCGGCCCACAGGTGGTCGATGAACTTCAGGTCGTCGAGGGGGACGACGAGGTCGGACAGCGGGTGCTGGAAGAAGAACATGTACCAGGAGCGCCGCAGCTGGGCGTAGTCGAGGAACGCCCGCCCGACCGCGTCGCCGGGAGGCACGGCCGCGCCGACCACCTTGCGCCAACGCTCGGGCCCGAACGACGCCGCGCCGTAGGCGGCGATGGCCCCCCAGTCGTGTCCCACGACGACGGCGTCGCCGTCGCCGCCGAGTGCCTCGTGGAGCGCGCAGGCGTCGCTGGCCAGAGCGCCGGTCTGATAGACGTCGTCGGCCGCGAGGCCGGTGGGGAAGTAGCCGCGCATGAACGGGGCGACGGCGCGATAGCCGGCATCGGCGAGTGCCGGTAGCAGGTGGCGCCACGTCCACGCGGAGTCGGGGAAGCCGTGGAGGCACAGGGCGAGGGGTCCGTCGTCGCCGGCGGTGAGGCAGTGGAAGTCGATCCCGTTCGCGGTGACCGTGCGCGCGTCGATGGTCATGGGCGGACGATACGAGATGTGGCCGCTGGCTGCTCGGCTGAGACTTGGGTCACAGCACGTGAGCACCGTTCGGACGGCGCGTTAGCCTCACGCGCCGAAGGGGGAGGCCCGTGGTCAATGTGACGTTCTACGGCGTTCGCGGCTCGACGCCCTGTCCGAGCCCGGGCACCGCACGATATGGGGGCAACACCGCGTGCGTCGTCGCCGACCGCCCGGGTGACGATCCCATCGTGTTCGACCTCGGCACCGGCCTGCGCCTCTACGGCGAGACCGTCATCGACCAGCCGGCGTTCCGGGGTCATGCGTTCGTCAGCCACCTCCACTGGGATCACGTGCAGGGTCTGCCGTTCTTCCGGCCCATCCTGCGAGCCGACGGCGAGCTCGTCGTGTACGGGCCGCCCGCCGAGGAGGGGGAGACCCTCGAGGAGTCGTTCGCCGGGTTCATGCGGCCGCCGTACTTCCCGGTCACCGTCGAGGAGCTGCTCGGCGACATCACCTTCCGCGACCTCCCGGCCGGCGGATCGGTCACCCTCGGCGACGCGACGATCCACGCCTTCGACGTCCCCCACGTCGGCATCACCAACGGCTATCGCCTCGACTGGGACGGCACCTCCGTCGCGTACGTCAGCGACCACCAGCAGCCCGTCGACGGGTCGTTCGGCATCTCCGACGCGGTCGTCGAGTCGTGTCGGGGCGTCGACCTCCTCATCCACGACGCGCAGTACACCACCGACGAGTTCGTGCAGAAGTGCGACTGGGGGCACTGCACGGTCGAGTACGCGGTCGCGGTCGCCGCGGCGGCCGAGGTGGAGCGCCTCGCGCTGTTCCACCACGACCCGCTCCACGACGACGCCACCCTCGATTGCCTGCTCTCGGCGGCCCGCCACCTGGCGCGCGACCGGTTCGAGGTCGTGGCAGCCTACGAGGGACTCACCGTCGCCTTGAGCTGAGGTCCCATGGCCGACCAGAACCCCCCAGACTTCGACCCGCTCGTCCTCCGGCGAGCCTTCGGCAACTTCCCCACCGGCGTCACCGTGGTCACCGCCGCACCCGGGGGCGAGCCCCAGGGCATGACCGTGGGCTCGTTCTTCTCGGTGTCGCTCGACCCGCCCCTCGTCGGTCTCTGCGCCGACAAGTCCTCGGTGTCGTGGCCGAAGATCGCGGTGGCGAACACCTTCGCGGTGAACTTCCTCGCCGCCGACCAGGGGCCGGTCAGCAACCGCTTCGCGAGCCGCGAGGACGACAAGTTCGACGGCATCGACTGGCGTCCTGGGCCGCGCACCGGTTCGCCCCTCCTCCCCGATTGCATCGGGTGGATCGACTGCGCCACCGAGCAGACCGTCGAGTCCGGCGACCACTGGATCGTCGTCGGGCGGGTGCTCGCCATCGAGATCGAGCGGGAGACCGACCCCCTCGTGTTCTTCCGCGGCGGGTACGGCACGTTCTCCCCACTCTCCTGAGGTTCACGAGATGCCCGTCTACGCCATCGGTGACCAGGTTCCGCGCATCGACCCCAGCGCGTACGTCCACCCCGACGCGGTGGTGATCGGCGACGTCGTCATCGGCCCCGAGTCGTCGATCTGGCCCGGCGCGGTGCTGCGGGGCGACGACGGCGGCATCGTCGTCGGGGCCCGCACCTCGATCCAGGACAACAGCGTCATCCACACCACCGCCGAGCATCCGACTCGCATCGGTTCCGAGTGCGTGATCGGCCACATCGTCCACCTCGAGGGGTGCACGATCGAGGACGGCTGCCTCGTCGGCTCGGGTTCGGTCGTGCTGCACCGGGCCGTCGTCCGCAGTGGTGCGCTCGTCGGGGCGAACGCCGTGGTCCCGAACGACATGGAGGTGCCGAGCGGCGCGATGGCCCTCGGCGTGCCCGCCAAGATCCGGCCCGACTCGGTGCACCCCGAACAGATCAGCCGCGGCGTCGAGTTCTACGTCGCCCGCGGCGCGCGCTACGCCGCCGAGCTCCGCCGCCTCGACTGATCGCCGACTCGCGAACATGCGTCAGTTCGGTGCGCATACCGCCCGGAACTGACGCATGTTCACTCAGCGGCGGGTGCCGGAGCGGGGGCGGGAGCGGGAGTAGGTGCGAGGGGCGCGGTAGGAGGCGCCGATGACGGGGCGGCCGCGGCCGGAGGTCCAGCGCCACTGCACCGAGATGCGCGGGGTGGTGACCCCGGGCGCGGGTGGCACCGAGTGCTCCCAACCGACCTGGCAGGCGCCGCCCATCACGAGCAGGTCGCCCTCCCCGGGGGTGAACGAGTGCGTGGCCCCCTTGTGCGGGGCGTCGTGGTCGTAGCGGTTGGCACGGGGTCGGAGGTGGAAGGGACGGCGGGCGCCGAGCACGAGCAGGGCGATGAGCGTCTCGTCGAGCCAGCGCATGTCGCGGTCTCGGTGGAAGGCCATGAGGTCGCGGCCGTCGCGGTACTGGGCGAGGCCCATGCCGCCGAGCTGGACGCCGTAGTGGTGCTGGAGCGCCCGCTGGGTGTCGACGAGAGCGGGGTGCGGTGTGGTGCCAGGACGCAGCGACCCGCCGAGCCGTGGCTCGTCGACCCACCGCTCGTAGCGGAAGACCCGGCCCTGCGCCCAGGCGACGCCGTCGAGCACTGCGGTGAACACGCCGTCGGGGTCGACGAGCCAGCCCGGGGCGACATCGACCCACGATCCCTCGTCGAGCCAGGTGCGCTCGAACGGTGCGCCCGTGAGGTGCTCGCTCACGCTCGCGACGCTAGCGGCATCCGTGGCCGACGCCGCCGCGTTGTCCTACCGTCGGGAGATGGACATCGGACGCATCGGGATCTGGACGTTCGCGCTCGACCAGCAGCCGGCCGCGCGCAGCAAGGAGGTGGCCGCCGAGCTCGAGGAGCTCGGGTACGGCGCGCTCTGGGTGCCCGAGGCGGTGGGCCGTGAGGCCATCGCCAACGCGGGCCTGCTGCTCTCGGCGACCAGCTCGATGGTCGTCGCCACCGGCATCGCCAACATCTGGATGCGTCACCCGATGGCGGCGTCGGCGGGCTGGCGGACCCTCAACGAGGCGTACGACGGCCGCTTCCTCATGGGGCTCGGGGTCAGTCATGCGCCGTCGGTCGGCCGGATGCTCGGCGAGACGTGGGACAAGCCCCTCGCCCGGATGCGGGCCTACCTCGACGGCATGGACGAGGCCCTGTTCTTCGCGGCCCAGCCCGCGGTCCCACCGAGCCGGGTCCTCGCCGCGCTCGGTCCGAAGATGCTCGACCTCGCCCGCGAGCGGGCGCTCGGCGCCCACCCCTACTTCGTGCCGGTCGAGCACACCGCATTCGCCCGGGAACGCCTCGGCACCGGTCCGCTGCTCGCCCCCGAACAGGCGGTCGTGCTCGAGACCGATCCGAGCACCGCACGCGAGATCGCGCGCAGCCACATGGCGGGGTACCTCCGCCTGCCGAACTACGCGAACAACCTGATCCGGATGGGCTTCACCGAAGAGGAGCTCGCCGATGGCGGCACCGACCGGGTCGTCGACGCCATCGTGGCGTGGGGCGACCTCGACACCGTCGTCGAGCGGGTGAGGGCCCATCACGAGGCGGGCGCCGACCACGTGTGCATCCAGGTCATCGAGGCCGACCAGCGCGCCCTCCCTCTCGACGCCTGGCGTCGACTCGCCGAGGCGCTCATCGACTGACCGCAGTCCGAGCAGGTTCCGAGCCGACCAGTCGCGGAATGGAGTTGTCACCCGCCCGAGCGCGATCGTTAGACTCTGGAACTATCTCCCGGGGGAGGGAGTCGGGGCGAACACGAGGAGCGCAGTTCAATCTCGACCGCTGACGCATCGGAACCAGAAGAACCGACGAGCACACGCGCAGGGTGGGCGCTGCTCGTCGAACGGATCAGGATCCAGAAGTGGGGGATCGCCCTCGGCGTGCTGGTGGGCATGCTGTGGACGGTCGGCAAGGTGGCGGTGCCCTGGGTCGTCGGGCAGGGGGTCGAACGGGGCATCGAGGCGCAACCGCCCGACGTCGGTGAGATCCGGTTCTGGGCGGTGATGGTGCTGGTCGCCGGCGGCGGGTCGGCGATCTTCGCAGGAGCGCGGCGCTACCTCGCGTTCCGGGAGGCCCGCCGCACCGAGGCCGACCTGCGTGACCAGGTCTACGCCCACATCCAGCGGCTCCACTTCGCCTACCACGACCGCACCCAGGCCGGTCAGCTGATGAGCCGGGGCAACACCGACCTCCAGCAGGTGCAGCAGGTGGTCGTGATGATCCCGATCACGATCTCCAACGCCCTCACCGTCATCGCGGTCACGGTGGTGCTCGTCCTCATCGACCCGCTCCTCACGCTCTTCGCGCTCGGGTCGCTGCCGCTCGTCAACATCATGGGCAAGCGGTTCTCGACCCGGTTGTTCCCGAACGTCATGCGCATCCAGGAGGAGTCCGCCCAGCTCGCGAGCGTCGTCGACGAGACCGTGCAGGGCATCCGGGTCGTGAAGGGCTTCGGCGCCGAGCCCGCCCAGGAGGCCCGTCTGCGCACCGAGGCCGACGACGTCTACGAGGCGGCGATGGACGCCTCTCGGGTGCGGGCCACCTACCTGCCCGCCATCGAGCTGATGCCGAACATCGGGCTCATCGCGGTGCTCGCCTACGGCGGCCACCAGGTGCTGAACGGCAACCTCGCGATCGGCACGCTGCTCGCGTTCAACCTCTACGTCGTGCTCCTCATCCAGCCGCTCCGCATGCTCGGCATGATCATCGCCCAGGCCCAGCGGGCGGCCGCAGCGGGGAACCGGGTCGTCGAGGTGCTCTCCACCGCGCCGGTCATCACCGACCCGCCGCGGCCGGTGCCCCTTCCCACCGACGGCCCCCAGGGCGACGTGCGCTTCGAGGGGGTCTCCTTCGCCTACGCCGACGGCACCAAGGTGCTCGACGGGCTCGACCTGCACATCCGCCCGGGCGAGTCGGTCGCGCTGGTCGGCGCCACCGGGTCGGGCAAGAGCACCGTGGCCCGCCTCATCCCCCGGTTCTACGACGTCGACGAGGGCCGGGTCCTGCTCGACGGCGTCGACGTGCGCGACGTCGGGCTCCAGGAGCTGCGTCGCGCGGTGGGCATCGTGTTCGAGGAGACGTTCCTCTTCTCCGACACCATCGCGGCGAACATCGCCTTCGCCGATCCCGATGCACCCCAGGAGCGCATCGAGCGCGCCGCGCGCCTCGCCGGTGCCCACGACTTCATCGTCGAGCTGCCCGAGGGGTACCGCACCGCCATCGGCGAGCGGGGCTTCTCCCTCTCGGGCGGTCAGCGCCAGCGCATCGCCATCGCCCGTGCGATCCTCGCCGACCCCCGGGTGCTGATCCTCGACGACGCCACCTCGTCGGTCGACCCCACCAAGGAGCACGAGATCCGCGACGCGCTCGGCGAGGTGATGGAGGGACGCACCACCATCGTCATCGCCCACCGGCCGGCCACCATCGCCCTCGCCGACCGGGTGGTGCTGCTCGGCCACGGTCGCATCGTCGCCGAGGGCACCCACGAGGAGCTGCTCGCCACGAGCGACGCCTACCGCGTCGTGCTCGCAGCCATCGAGGAGGCGGGCGAGCTGCCGGAGGAGGTGCGGCTGTGAGGGGCATCCCCGCCGGCGTCGACGAGGCCGACAAGCTCGACTCCGAACAGGCCAAGCACGTCCTGCGCCGGGCCGGGCGGATGATGCGGCCCTACCGCGGCAAGCTCTACCTCTCGGTCGGGCTCATCGCGCTCTACACGGTGTGCATCCTCGCCGGCCCCTACCTCGTCCGCTGGGCCATCGACTCGTCGATCAGCCCCGCCGCCGAGGCGCTCCGCGACGGGCGGCCGGTGCCCGACTCGGCGGTCCGCATCCTCAACACCGCCATCGTCCTCTACATCGTCGTCGCGGTGGTCAACTACCTCGGGCAACGTGCGGCCATCCTCACTCTCGCCCGGGTCGGTGAGAGCTTCCTCCGCGACCTGCGCCTCCGGGTGTTCGCCCACCTCCAGCGCCTCTCCATGCCGTTCTACGACCGGGAGAAGGCGGGCATCATCATCAGCCGGATGACCTCCGACGTCGACGCGATGCAGGAGCTCGTCCAGATGGGCCTCTTGAGCTTCGTCTCGGCGCTCATGCTGCTCGTGCTCGCCCTCGTCATGCTCGCCCTCGTGTCGTGGCAGCTGCTGTTGGTGTGCGCGATCGCGATCCCCTTCGTCGTCATCGCGAGCATCAAGTTCCAGCGCGACTCCAACCGCGCGTACCTCACCGTCCGCGACCGCATCGGCAACACGCTCTCGAGCCTCCAGGAGGGCATCGCGGGCGTGCGGGTCATCCAGGCGTTCGGGCGTCAGCAGGTGGAGGCCGAGCGCTTCGCCTCGGGCAACCGCGAGCTCTACGACGCCCACATGGCCTCGGTGAAGGTGCAGAGCTGGTACGTGCCGGTCATCGAGTTCGCCGGCCACTTCACCACCGCCATCGCCCTCGGCGTCGGTGGCTGGATGGTCACCCGCGACACGCTCACCATCGGCGCGGTGGCGTTCTTCGTCCTGACGTTGTCGAACCTCTTCGAGCCGATCCAGCAGCTCAGCCAGCTGTTCAACCAGCTCCAGTCCTCGGGCGCCGCGCTCCAGAAGCTGTTCCAGCTGCTCGACACCGACGTCGACGTCGCCGAGCGCCCCGGGGCGGTCGACCTGCCGCCCGACGGCACCATCGAGGTGCGCGGGGTCTCGTTCCGCTACAGCCCCGACGGCGACGACGTCCTCAGCAATGTCGACCTCACCATCGAGCAGGGCGAACGGCTCGCGCTCGTCGGCCCCACCGGTGCCGGCAAGTCCACCCTCGCGAAGCTCATCGCCCGCCTCTACGACCCCGTCGAGGGCACCATCACCTTCGGTGGGGTCGACCTGCGCGACGCCACGCTCGCCTCGCTGCGTCGGCGCATCGTCGTCGTGCCCCAGGAGGGGTTCCTCTTCAACGGCACGATCCGCGACAACGTGCGGGTGGTGCGACCGGAGGCGTCGGAGGCCGAGGTGCTCGCCGCGCTCGACGCGCTCGGGCTGCGCGAGCGGTTCGAGGCGTTCGAGAACGGGCTCGACACCGAGGTCAACGAGCGAGGCTCGCGCCTGTCGGCCGGCGAGAAGCAGCTCGTGTCGCTCGCCCGGGCCGCGCTCGTCGACCCCGCGGTGCTCGTGCTCGACGAGGCGACCTCGAGCCTCGACCCCGGCACCGAGCACCTCGTCGAGGAGGCGATGGAGCGCCTGATGGAGGGCCGCACGGTCATCGTCATCGCCCACCGCCTCTCCACCTCCGAGCGCGCCGACCGGGTCGGTGTCGTCACCGAGGGCACGCTGCGCGAGCTCGGCACCCACGACGAGCTGGTCGCCCAGGGCGGCCATTACGCCGCGCTCTACGCCACCTGGGTCAGCGGGCTCGCCCGAAGCTGAGCCTCAGCGCGACGGGTCGGGGTCGACGGGGTCCCGACCGCCGGCGGCCTCCGCGGCCCGCTTCGCGGCGTACATCGCCTCGTCGGCGCGGTGGATGAGCGAGCTGGGCGTCTCGCCGCGGCGGGGGCCGATCGCGGTCCCGATGCTGGCCCCGAGCCGGTAGGAACGGTCGCCGTCGACGATCGGCGACCCCGAGATCGCCTCGTCGAGTCGCCGGGCGAGCCCCCGGATCGCGTTCTCGTCGGAGAGGTGGGGGCAGACGACGACGAACTCGTCGCCGCCGTAGCGGCCGACCACGTCGCCGCCACGGAGGACCGCCGCGAGCCGTCGGGCCACCTCGACGAGTGCGGCGTCGCCCGCCTGGTGGCCGTAGGTGTCGTTCACCGACTTGAAGCCGTCGAGGTCGATGAACACGATGCCGACATCGTCGTACCGGTTCCCCTGCTCGCAGACCTCGGCGATGATCGTCTCGAGGCGGGCCCGGTTGGGGAGCCCGGTGAGGAGGTCGTGGGCCGCTTGGTGGGCGAGCCCCTCCGAGCGCAGGTGCAGCTCGGTGATGTCCTCGACGGTGCCGACGTGCTCGCGCACCCGCCCGTTCTCGTCGCGCAGGGCGATCGAGCGGGCGATCACCCATCGCACCGAGCCGTCGGCGCGCACCATCCGGTGCGTCGACTCGAACGGCACCTTCTTCGCGTGGGCGTCGAGCGACCGTTGGCGGACCACCTCGCGGTCGTCGGGATGCACCCAGTCGAACACCGAGGACGCGGCGGTGGTGCCCGTCTGGACGGTGATGGCGCGCATCGCCTCGTTCGTCCAGGTGAGCTCGCCGTTGCGGTTCGCCCGGAACACGCCGACCGGCAGCGCACGGGTCACGGTACGGAAGCGCTCCTCGCTGCGTCGCAGCTCGGCGATGTTCGCCGCGAGCTGGGTGACGTCGCTGAGGCCGACGGCGTAGCCGAGGGTCTCGTCGTCGACCCCCCGCACACTGCGGACGAGGAGCGCGAGGTGGCGTTCGGGATCGCCCGGGCTCTCGGCATCGACCCGGATCCGCACCTCGACCTCCTCGCCGATCTCGGTGGATCGGGCGAAGGTGTCGACCACCCGCTCGCGGTCGCCGGGGTCGACGAGGGCGAGCAGCACGTCGGGCCCCGCGGGGAGGGGACCGTCGAAGCCCGAGAGCTCCCGCCACCGGGCGTTGGCGTACACGAGCTCGAAGGCGGCGCTCGCGAACCCGACCCCCACCGGGGTGTGGTCGGTGAAGGCCCGGAAGAGGGCGCTGTGGTGGGCGAGCGACCGGATGAGCTCGGAAGATGCCGACCCGGCAGGGCCCTGGGAATCGGTGACGTGGGTCACCGGCTCCCCGTCGGCATTCGTGAGCGAAGTTGAGGATTGGTGCCGAGAACGCAGCAACGGCGACGACACCGGCGCCGAGACGGCGGGGCGGCCGTCGCTCGACGTGGGAGCCGGCCGGTCGAGTTGTTACTATCCGGATAGGAGAAATTCGCTCGCCGTCCCCCGGAGCCCCACACATGGCCAGCACGGATCTCAATCTCGACCTCGGTCGCTACAAGCTCGGTTGGAGCGACGCCGAGGACTACGTGTTCAAGCCCAAGAAGGGCCTCACC